>JACRJN010000012.1 GCA_016235675.1 Candidatus Schekmanbacteria bacterium | reverse complement strand
GCCCCTTAGGGCTGCAAAAAAAGGTGTGTTCATATGGAACGCGCCGAAAGTATTGAGAGTCATAATTGCAGGGCTAACGCCCTGAAGTTCAGCCCTGAAGGGCTGGGACTACGAACTACGAACGAAAAAACAATTTCTATCTATATGTCAACACTCTCGGTATCACTTTAGAAATAAATCGGGAGGTAAAGCGCAAACCAAGTGTTTACTGTAATTCATACTGAATCTTCCGAAGGATGGGGAGGGCAGGAAAATAGAACGCTTCAGGAGGCTATCGGTCTTAAAAAACTGGGCGCCAGGGTTTTGATATTTTGTCAGCCGAACAGCAAACTGGCTATCAAGGCCAAGGCGGAAGGGCTGGAAGTCTTTGCTTGCCCGATTAGGCAAAGCTATGATCTTGTCGCCATAAAGCGGTTGCTTGATCTGATAAAAACGGAAAACATCGATATTATCAATACCCACAGCGGTAAAGACAGTCTGCTTGGGGCTATTGCCGGGAGGCTTTCCCGTAAAAAGCCGGTAATTGTTCGCACCAGGCATCTGGCTTTGCCGATTACCTCCAAAATTACCTATAGTTTGCTGCCCCATAAAATCGTTACGGTAAGCGGTTATGTGAAAGATTATTTAGTAAAAGAGGGAATTGATTCCCATAAGATCGCGGCAATTCCCACCGGCGTGGATTTGGAGAAATTCGATCCGAATAAAGTAAGCGGTGGTTTAAAACAAGAATTAAACCTGCCTGCCGCTACCCCCTTAGTCGGAACAATAGCTATTTTGAGAGGGAAAAAAGGCCATCGTATTTTGCTTGAAGCAGTTCCTTCCATTTTGGATGTTTTCCCGGACGCGCACTTTATTTTTGCCGGCAACGGCCCTCAGCAGGAAAATCTTGCTAAAAAAATCAAAGAATCGGGGTTGGAAAAAAAGATTAAAATGCTGGGGTTGCGCCAGGATATTCCCAATGTCTTAAAATCCATAGATGTTTTTGTACTGCCTACCCTTCAGGAAGCATTGGGTACAGCCTTTATTGAAGCCATGGCGATGGAAGTACCGGTAATCGGTACCGCTGTCGGAGGCGTAACCGAGGTAATAAAAGACGGGGTAAACGGTTATCTGGTTGAGCCAAATAATCCCGCAGACTTGGCCGGGAAGATTATAACTGTGCTGAAAGATAGAGAGAAAACCCGGCAAATGGGCAAAGAGGGTAGAAAAATTGTCGAACAAAGCTATTCTACCGCAACGATGTGCGCAAAGATGTTTAGTTTATATGAGTCTTTGTTGTAAGTCATTATGCAATCATTAGACAAAGTACAATCAATACAAGAATCCCGTTATGATTTCCCTTATCATTATATCCCCAGATTTGATGATAAGGGAATTTTCACCCAAGTCAAAAATCTGGATTGGGGTTATGAATATCTGTCCTATCTGGGCTTTGTGCTCGGTATAATAAATAACCTTAATTATAACAGCTTATTGGACGTAGGCTGCGGCGATGGCAGATTTCTTTTCGAATTATATAAAAAAACGGAAGGTAAAAAATTAATCGGTATAGATTATTCCGCTCAAGCCGTCAAACTTGCCGGTTTAATGAATCCCCATGTCGAATATATCTGCGCGGATATTAATGATAAAAGCCTATTTCCTGAAAAATTCGATATAATAACCTTGATAGATGTCCTGGAACATATAAACCCGGAGGGAAGAAATAAATTTTTGGAAAGTATTGCCTATTATTTAACTGGAAATGGGTATTTTATTATAACGGTACCGAGCAATAATTTAAAAGTTTCGCCCAAGCATTATCAGCATTTCGACAAGCAGCAGTTGGTACAGATACTTTATCCCTACTTTAAAATCAAAGAGATATGGTATCTAAATCAGCATTCGTATAAAAATAAAATCACGAAAAAAATCCTGTCCAATAAACTATTTATCTTAAACAATAAAAAATTATTACGGCTTATTTATGAGTACTATACGAATAACTTATTGGTTTCAAATGAGAAACGCTGTAGTCGTCTAGCCTTGACATGTGAGAAAATATGATCAGAATATTTTATCCTGTAAATGAAGTTTTCCCCATGGATAAAGCCCGATCTATTCAGATTATGAATACCGCCTATGCTCTGGCGGAAAATGGAAACCAGGTTATATTAGCTGTAGGTATTGCCAAAGGATGGACGCAAGCTCAATTGATTCAACACTACGGGATTAAGGATCACCCCAATCTGAAAATAGAGCCGATTTCCACCTTTAGATTGCGGGGCAAAATCAGGTTTTCCTGGAATGGGGTATATTATTTGTTTTTCTTAATCAAGCTGTTTGAATTATTGCGGCACAAGAAAATCGACATAATATTTGTAAGGCATATAAAAATAGCTAATATACTGCTGAAAATGCAAAAGCTTATCAACTTACCGATTGTTTTTGAAACCCATGAGATTTTCGGCTTGACATCAGTGATTAAAAAGGAAAAGCGCCTAAATAAGCTGCAAAGAATAGAAGAATATATCTATAAACACGCCTCGGCGCTAATCTCCATCAGCAGCGGGCTGAAAAAGGGGATAGAAGAGAAATTCGGGGTGCAAAATATTCACGTAATACCGGATGCCGCTAAAATTGAGGTGATACCGGGTTCGTCCGCCAGAGAAAACCGTCCGGGAAAAACTATCTGTTATGTGGGACAGCTCTATTCCAACAGAGGGGTCGATGTTTTAATCGAGGCATTAACCTTCCTGGATAAGCAAACCATGCTCTATATAATCGGGGGCAGTCCGTCCTGTATCGGGAAATATAAAATCAGCGTACAGAATTTAGGTATCGAAAAACAAGTAAAATTTTGCGGATGGGTTCCCCATTGCGAAGTAAGTAACCTGATGTCTGTGGCGGATGTGGCCATTATCCCCTATACCAACAACTTAATTACCTCCCAATATACCTCCCCCTTAAAGGCGTTTGAGTATATGGCGGCCAAAGTCCCGATAGTGGCTTCCGATCTGCCTTCCCTCCGGGAAATTCTTACGCACAAGGTTAACGCTATTTTGGTTCCCCCGGAAAACCCTGCCGCCTTGGCCAGCGGTATCCGCGAGCTTCTTTCCGATCAAAACCTGCGTAACCGGTTAAGCCGGCAAGCCTTTTCCGATGTGCAACAATACACCTGGGATGAGCGGGCTAAAAATATAACCAGGGTTTTGAAAGAAGTGCTGCCGGGTGGATTGGTCAAATCAGCTTCTTAATAAGGAAAAGTGTCATGAACATACTTTTTAACGGAACACTCAAAAGAAGCGTCCATATTTCCGGAATTAATGCTTTAACTTTGGGCCTGATTAAAAGAGAGATTAATCAAGTTATTGGGGACTTAGAAAATATTAAAATACCCCCCACCCTAACCCTCCCCCGCACGGGGGGAGGGAATTTATTCCCCTCCCCCTTGATGGGGGAGGGACGGGGTGGGGGTGATTATCACGATCCAGAAACGGTATATTTGAAAATTCCAAGTCCCTTGATTGTCAAGTTTTAACACCCCGCGAAATGAAAATCATACGCTCTTCTATCCTTCCTTCCCGGCTCAGGCTGGGCGCCTAATACCAATTTGCTGTCAAAGGTTAAAGAACAATCTGTAGCGCGGGGGTTCATCCCCCGCTTGCAGACGAACGTGTTGGGGATAAACCCCAACGCGACATTAATCTCAGGCTAGACGCCTGACGCCCTGACGAGCCCTCTTTTTCTTCTTTTCCCAGTAGATAGTAAACACTTTATTTAGCGTCGCCAAAAAAGTAATCTGTGTGCCACCACACAAGGCTTTGTCCGGCGCAATTGCTGCATAACAAGTAATATAAAAACTACAGACTGTTTTTATATGAACCGACCACATCCTTTGGAGCACCCTCAAAACGTATGATGTACACATCTGTCATTGCGAGTGGAGCGAAGCAATCCCGTCGTGGCCACGGATGCCGAGATTGCTTCGCTCCTTCCGGTCGCTCGCAATGACCTTAAACGGTATATTTGAAAATTCCAAGTCCCTAAGCCGGAACTATTCGTTGTAACGCATTAAAAAACACAATGTTATGGAAACTAAAACAAAAACATCATGGTTATCCCGCATCTCCCTCTTGCCTAAAATGCTGATTATTGTTGTCTGTGTGGGAATAATAGTCTGGGCTGTCCTGGACAAATTAAAAAGCCGGCTGGTTACCGATACCATTAAAAATCAATTTGTCCAGAATATTAAAATCCAGGCCGAAGCTGATCGGATGTTTTTCGAGATTCAGATAAAGAATTTTTATCACATTGTCGATATGTTTACCTCTATAGATAATTATCTGACTGTAAAATTTGAAAATAACTGGAATTATTCCAACGAGATAACACAGCATGAAGACTATCCCGGATGGTTTCCCGAAGCGGTTAAAATAGATAATTTAAACCGGCCTGACCTGGTTTTGCTTTTAGATTCGGATAAAAAAATCAGAGAAATATATAAACAAAAAAAGGCTGATTTACCCGAAGTATTCCAAACCCCGGGAACGACCATCTATGATTTGAGTGAAGGGCGCGGCTTTATTACCTTAGTAAACAATAAAGCCTATGTGACGGCATCGAGATTTTATTATACTTCCGACGGGCGATTAAAAGGGATTCTATCCCTCATTTCCGTCATTGACGATAAATTTTTCGCAGCTATATATAATCCCTCCAAGGGAAAAGACCCGCTGGTGCTGGCCACCTTATCCCCGAATATCATTCTGGCCGGCAGCCATCCCCAGTTAACGCCTTCCGGGAAAAGGCTCAACTCGCTGAGCGATAAATTTTTAATTTTAAAGGAAGAAGAATTCGGATTCGCCAATACGGAGATGCTGGTTACCCTGGTTAATCTGATACCCAAATCAAAAATCAAAATCTTAGCGGATAACATAATCGATAATGACCGGGAATATGAATTAATCAGTTTTTTGGTAATTGTTATTACCTTGGCTTTATTAATGTTTTGTACCTTGAAGAGGGTTCGCTATCTGACCGGCTGTATGGCAGATTTTTCCCATTATGAACTGGGAATATCCGGAAAATGGAATCGTAAGGGCGATGAAATTCTGGTTCTGGACAACTGTTTTAAAGAACTGGTCCGGGAGGTGCTTTTCTCCCGTGCAACCATTAAAAAAGAATCGGCGGAGCGCACCCGCCTGATAGTGGAAACCGCCCTGGATGCGGTAATTTCCGCCGATGCCGAAGGAGAGATAATCGCCTGGAACAGGCAGGCTGAGTCTATGTTTCTTTGGTCTAAAGAAGAAGCCATCGGCAAGTCGCTGGCCGACTTGATTTTACCTGTCCGTTATCGGGAGAGATGCAAAAACGGGTTTAGAACCATTCAAAAAAACGGGGAAGCCGCAATATTTAACCAACGCCTTGAAAAGACAGCAATAAAACGAAACGGGCAGGAATTCCCGGCGGAGGTGTCCATTTCGCCGCCCTGTCAAGCGGACGGCAAAACCATATATAACGCCTTTGTCCGGGACATTACCGAACGCAAACGGGCCGAAGAAGAATTACTGCATAAGCATCAGACGCAAAATATTTTAAATAATATTTTACGCTTAGCGCTGGACCCGCTGGATTTACAGCAGATACTAAACCGGATCTTAGCATTAATCCTGGACACCCCCTGGTTGAATTTTGAAAATAAGGGAATGATTTTTTTAATTGAAAACGACCCCGATATTTTGGTTATGAAATCCGCGATAAATCTGGATCGGGGAAAAAATTGGTGCTCCCAGGTAACGATCGGGAATTGCTTATGCGGACATGCGGCGCTTGAAAAGACGGTACAGTTCTCCGGCGGGATCGATAAATGTCATGACGCCGAACCCCTGGCACCTGCTGATCACGGTCATTACTGCGTTCCGATTGTTTCCGGCGAGAAGGTATTGGGGGTGTTGAACGTTTACGTTAAATCCGGCCATAAACACCACCAGGAGGAAGAAGATTTTCTTAAAACCGTGGCCAATGTGTTATCGGGAATCATAGAGCGCAAAAGGGCGGAAGCGGCCCTGGCCGAGCATCAGGAGCATCTGGAAAAATTAGTGCGGATACGTACCGATGAATTGGTCAAGGCCAAGGAGTCGGCGGAGGCGGCCAACCAGTCCAAAAGCCTGTTTTTAGCCAATATGAGCCATGAAATTCGCACCCCGATGAACGGTATCGTCGGCATGACCGACATTCTGATGGGAACCGATCTTAGCTTGGAGCAAAAAAGTTATTTGGATATGGTGAAAACATCCACCCAGGATTTATTAACCATTATTAACGATATTTTGGATTTTTCCAAAATCGAAGCGGGCAAACTGGATTTCGATCCGATCGATTTTAACCTCCCCGAATTAATTAAACATGCTGCGGATTTGACGGCGCTGCGGGCAAAAGAAAAAGGGGTGGAGCTGAAAGCCGTCATCGCCCCGGACACCCCGCAGTTTTTGCGGGGAGACCCTGTCAGGCTGTGCCAGGTGCTGGTTAATCTCTTGAGCAATGCGGTTAAATTTACTGAGCATGGTGAAGTCAAGCTTTGCGTAGAGGTTGAAGAACGTAAGATAAACGGGATTGTTCTGCATATTTTTGTCCAGGACACCGGAATCGGCATTCCCGCCGAAAAACAGCAGATGATTTTCGAGGCCTTTTCGCAGGTGGATAGTTCCACGACCCGCAAATACGGGGGTACCGGATTAGGCTTAAATATCTGCACCCGTCTGGTGGGCATGATGGGCGGAAAACTTTGGGTGGAAAGCCAAGCGGGTAAAGGCAGCATTTTTCATTTTACCGCGCGCCTGGATTATGCCAGGCAGGAAAGCTCAAAAACCATAGCTGCCGAAACTGCGTCTTTAGAAAACAGGCAAGTATGCCTGCCTCCGCGGAATCAGCCTTTGCGCATACTTTTGGCGGAAGACACCCTAATCAATCAAAAAATGGCGGTAATTTTACTGTCCAAATACGGACATTCGCTAAACGTCGCCGCTAACGGGAAAGAAGCGCTGGAAATCTGGGAAAAAGAAAACCCCGACCTGATTTTAATGGATGTGCATATGCCGTTGATGGACGGCTATCAGGCCACACGAAAAATCCGGGAGAAGGAAAAAAGTTCCGGCGGTCATATCCCGATCATCGCCATGACCGCCAATGCCCTGAAAGGTGACCGTGAACAATGCCTGGACGCAGGGATGGACGGCTATGTATCCAAGCCGATTGATGCCAAAGAGTTGTTTAAAGCTATCGGCCAAATCCTGCCGCTTATTTCCCAAGCGGAGAAATCGTCGGATAAACCTAACCCGGACAAGCCGGAACCAAAGTCCCCCCTTTAGCAAAGGGGGGGAGGGGGGATTTTCTTATAATGTCTTTATGCAACAAGAAGTTTGATGAAGATTATTAGAAAATCTCCCCCGACCCCTCTTTTCCAAAGAGGGGAGAATGGAGGCGGAAATGGACGAAAGAGAAGTCATCAAAAAAGAGGAGCTTTTAACCAGGGTCTCAGGCAAGATGGATTTGCTGAAGGAGATTATCGCCATCTTCCTTAGAGATTATCCGGACAAATTAAGGGACATCCGCCAGGCGATTGCAGACCAAAACGCCGGAGAATTGGATGACAGCGCCCATGCCCTTAAGGGATTGGCCGGTAATTTCTCGGCCTATCGGGTGGTGGATGCCGCTTTTTCCCTGGAAATGATGGGGCGCAATGCTGATTTGAGTCAGGCGGAAGAAACGTATCATGTCCTGGAAAAGGAACTGGAGCTTTTAAAGGCAGCTTTGGGCGAGTTTACCGGATAATACCAAGTTGTGTTCATAGAGCTAAAATTGGTTGTCCGCTCTCAACCTGTCATCCCCGAATGTCTTTATCGGGGATATGGTGTTAATTCTAAAACCAGATTCCCGATAACTACTTCGGGAATGACATAATGGGAGTAATAGTAGGGTGGGCTGTGCCCACCATTGGTGGGCACAGCCCACCCTACAAATCCCCTTAACAAGGAACACCTATGCGTCTTTCCAGTAAAATAGCCGGATTTTTATTACTGGTGCTGGCTGTCACTCGATCCATCGGCAGGAAGCGGCGAGGACAGCGACGAGCTAAACCGGTTTCTTTCCCGCTTTCTCCCAAATTACAGGATTTGCCGGTGATGGTGGTGGAGCAGAATCCGGCTGATCAAATTGTTTTAGCCAAGCTGTTGACAAAATTAGGCATGAAACCGACTTTTGCGAAAACCGGCGCTGAAGCCGTCGCCATATTGGAGCGGGAAAATAATAAATTCCCCTTGTTTATCTTAGACACCCGGACGCCGCAGGCGGATAACCAGGCCATTATCCGGCGCATCAAGCCGGAGGCCGAATCCCGGAAAACCAAGATTTTATTGCTTACCGATAACTCACCAGAAGAAATGCCGACGAAAGAGGATGAAAATAGCTGGGGATTGATAAAACATCTCCACAAACCGCTTAATCAGGCCGAATTATTCCAAGCCATTATGTGGATTTTCGATGAATCCAGTTTGAAAAACATCCAGACCCCCTGTTTACCGGCCGCGGCAATGCAAAAATTGTCCATCCTCCTGGTGGAGGATTCCTTTGTCAATCAAAAGTTAATCCTAAATTTGCTGACCAGATACGAACACGAGGTGATTTCGGCCAATAACGGCCAGGAAGCTTTGCTGAAACTGCAAAGATACCGGATCGACCTGATCCTGATGGCTGTCCATATGCCGCTTATGGATGGTTTCGATCTGACCGCCATTATCCGGGAGCAGGAAAAAAAGCACGGGGGACATATCCCGATTATCGCCCTTACCGCCGACGATTGTCCGGAAGACCAAGGGCGCTGCTTGCAGGCCGGAATGGATGATTACCTGTCGAAGCCGATTAGGCTGGAAGAGCTATGGGAAAAAATCGAGAATCTTATCTCCCGGCAAAAAGAAGTTCTGCCGGAGGAAGATATTGAAGGGAATATATGAGCCGGTGGTTTTCCCGTTATTTTGTAGCGCAGACCTTTAGGTCTGCTACCCCACCTGGTTAGACATGAATGTCGCGTTTGAAAAAAGCAGGGCTAAAGCCCTGCGCTACATTTTAAGCAATAGTAGGGTGGGCTTTGCCCACCATTTTAAACCATTCCCGGTGGATATTTGACCGGCAAAAATAATGTCAGGTCAGCAAATTTGGTGGGCACAGCCCACCCTACAAAGATATTTTTGTGCAACCATTGTGTTTACCCTATAAAGTACTATAAATATAACCATACGCTTTTGTTTTAGGATCAAATAATGCACATAACAAGGTAGTCGCCAAGTCTCAATGGACTAACGCATGAGAATAAAAGTTATGCAGGAGAAGAAAACCGGTGAACCGACAGCTTGAATTAAACGAACTGATTGCCTCCCTGTTTGTGGATAAGCCAATCGCGGAAAAACTGAAATTAATCACCGACGGCGTAGTGAAAATCTTTCACGCCGATTTCTGTCGGATTTGGATGCTGCGCAAAGGGGATTTGTGCAGCAGATGTATGCACCGGAAAGTGGCGCAATATCAGCATAAATGCCGGGATACCGAACGCTGTCTGCATCTTTTAGCCAGTTCCGGGCGCTATACTCATATCGACGGCAAAGGGCACCGGCGCGTACCGGTCGGCTGCTATAAAATCGGGTTAATCGCGGCCGCCCAGACACCTAAATTTTTAACCAATGATGTGCAAAACGATAGCAGGGTACATAACCGTCAATGGGCGCAGGAAATCGGCCTGACGGCCTTTGCCGGGTATCGTTTGCTTGCTCAGGGCGGGGAGACTGTGGGGGTGATGGCGCTTTTTTCCCAACAGCCGGTTACCCCCGATGAAGATAATTTGTTGGAAGCGCTGGCCAATACCACCGCGCAGATAATCATTACCGAACAGAGCCGGGAGGCGTTAAAAGACAGTGAGTTATATCTGCGTTCGATAGTGGAAAGCGCCCCGGACGCCATCATTTCCCTGGACGGGGAGGGATTGATTACCGCCTGGAATCCTAAGGCGGAGACCTTTTTCGGCTGGTCTGCGGCACAAGCGGTCGGCATGAACTTCCCACAGCTTGTTTTGGTGCAGGATTACCGGGAAGGGTTTATTCGCTGTGGGGATTTCCAAAGCGGGGAATGCGTATCCTGCGGGAAACGCTGCAAAATGCTGGCCGTTAAGCAAAACAAGGAGGTATTCCCCATCGAAATATCGCCCTCCCCCCCCCATAAAATCGGGAGACAGAATCGTAATAAACGCTTTTATCCGTGATCTGACAGAAGCAGCGACAGCCGCAGAAGAAATCCGGCTTCACGAAATGCGTCTGCAATCGCTGCTGGATTTGAATAAAATGATTAACGCTTCGGAAAAAGCCATTTTGGATTTTGTACGTGAAGAGGCGACTAAAATTACTCAAAGCGACATATCTTTTATCGGCCTGGCAAGCGAAGACGGCTTGTCGATCATTGCCCACGGCTGGTCGGAAAAGGTGATGCAGCAGTGTGCAGTCAAACAAAAGAGCATTCATTACCCCATTGCCGATTCCGGCATATGGGCTGAAGCCGCCCGGCACAAAAAGCCGTTTTACTTTAACAATTACGACAACAAGCATCCTGCAAAACACGGAATTCCCCAAGGACATGTGCCGCTGAAAAGATTGCTGGCAATCCCGGTTTTGGAGGGGGATTCCGTGACGGCCTTGGTTTGCGTGGCCAACAAAGAAAAAGATTACAACAAAGCCGATGAACAAACGCTGGCTTCGATGATGAATGACATGTGGCGCATAATCCAACGCAACCGAGCGCAGGAAGAACTGCACCAGGCTAAAGAAGCGGCGGAAGAAGCCAACACCGCCAAAAGCCAGTTTTTGGCCAATATGAGCCATGAAATCCGCACCCCGATGAACGGGATTATCGGCATGACGGATATTGCCCTCAATACCCAATTATCCAGGGAACAGAAACATTATCTGGAACTGGTGAAAAAATCGGCCAACGATTTATTGGTGGTCATCAACGACATTCTGGATTTTTCCAAGATAGAGGCCGGAAAGCTGGATATAGATAATGTCGCTTTCGATTTACGCGATTCGCTGGAACAGGTTGTCGAACCGCTGGCATTAAGAGCCTGCGAAAAAGGCTTGGATTTGCTTAAGAATATTCCCGCCGACATTCCCGAATATCTGATCGGTGACCCGTACCGGTTGCGGCAGATAATTAACAATCTAATCGGTAATGCCATCAAATTTACCGACAAGGGCGAAATAGACTTCGCTGTCAGCATAGAAAACCGGGATAAAAACGGGATAATCTTACATTTTATGATTTCCGACACCGGAATCGGGATTTCCGCGGAAAAACAAAAACAGGTGTTCGACCCGTTTTTTCAGGCCGACGGCTCATCCACCCGCAAATACGGCGGTACCGGTTTGGGCTTGGCGATTTGCACCCAATTAGTCAAATTGATGAATGGTAAGTTGTGGCTGGAAAGCGCGGAAGGAAAAGGCAGTAAATTCCATTTTACCCTGACTTTCGGGATGCAGCAGGAAAAAATTTCTAAACGCAAGCGGATCGACTTTCAGGATTTAGTGGGGCTGCCCGTGCTGGTTGTGGACGATAACACCACCAACCGTTATATCTTACAGGAATTATTCAATAATTGGAAAATGCAGCCCACTCTTGCAGATAGCGCCCAGACCGCCCTTCAGGCGCTGGAACTTTCCCGTAAAGCCGGGAATATTTTCCCTCTAATCGTTTTAGACGCCCAAATGCCGTCTATGGACGGCTTTGCCTTAGCCGACCAAATAAAACACCAGCCGGATTTAGCCCGCACCCCAATTATTATGCTAACTTCAGTAGTTCAGCAGGGAGACACGGCCCGTTCCCGTCGCTGCGGAATTAACAAATTCCTGCGCAAGCCGATCAAGCAATCGGAATTATTGAACGCCGTCCTTCAGGTTTTGAGTAAAGAAGCGACCGGTGATGAGCTAAAGCAAAATGTGCCGGTGAAATCAGGGCGGCAAAACCCGATCTTACGCATTCTTTTAGCCGAAGATAACATCATCAATCAGGAAATGGCCTTGATCATCTTAAAAGATTGCGGATATACCGTGGTGGTGGCCAATAACGGCCAAGAGGCGCTGGAATTTTTGCGCAAAGAATCGGTCGACTTGATCCTGATGGATGTGCAGATGCCGGTCATGGACGGATTCACCGCAACCGCGGCTATCCGCGAAATGGAAAAGAAAAGCGGGGGACATATCCCGATTGTTGCGGTAACGGCTCACGCCATGAAGGAAGATAACGAACGCTGCCTCCAGGCCGGGATGGATGCTTATATCTCCAAGCCCTTTAACCCGATGGAATTGCAGGAAACAATACAAAGTATGCAAAGCAAAATAATTCCGGGTGTTATAAGCGCATATTTGAGGTAAAAATGAGACAGGCAGCAGAATGTAGTCCCGTGGCTTTAGCCACGCAATTTCAGCTTAGGCTGAGACTAAAGGCATGTTCATCCGGAAGACTGGAATTATAGCCGGGAAGGTTTAACCGTTTGTGAGTCGTGATTGCATGGCTTAATGCCATGAAGATCAGCCCTAAAGGGCTGGGACTACGATATTAATTGATGTTTTGGTTTATTCCCAACAGCAGACGCAGGAACCTTGCATTTGAGGTAAAAATGAGACAGGCAGAAGTGATGACGGTGGAAAATATCGGCGAGATGCCTTCGCCCGGCAAACTTTTTTTGACAATCGCCATTTGTATCTTCGTCGCAGAAGCTTTGGTGATGGTTATCCTGCACCTGTTTCCGCCGATTCCCCATGTTTTTGAGGTGGTTGTCGATGCGGGCGCTTTGGTGTTTTTAATCTCCCCGGCGCTGTATATTTTCTTGTTTCGGCCTTTGGTTTTACAGCTACGGGACAGGCTAATCATGGAACAAGAGTTGAGAAAAGCCAGAGCGGAAGCGGAGAGAATAAGTAATACAAAAGGAATTTTCCTGGCCAACATGAGCCATGAAATCCGTACTCCGATGAGCGGGATAATCGGGATGGCGGATATTTTAGACAAGACGCAGCTTGTCTCGGAGCAGAAAAAATACTTGCAGATGATAAAAAGCTCGGCTAACGATCTGCTGATGATCATCAACGATATTCTGGATTTTTCCAAAATCGAGGCCGGTAAATATGAGGTGGAGAAAATCAAGTTCAAGCTGCGGGAAAGTTTGCAGAATTTGATAGAGACTTTTGTAATCAAGGCTCAAGGGAAAAATCTGAAATTCACCGGCTGCATCTGCCCGGACGTTCCGGAGTATTTAATCGGCGATCCCGGTCGTTTGCGCCAGATTCTCGGCAATCTGCTCGGCAATGCCGTCAAATATACCGAGCAGGGAGAGATCAGCCTGGAAATCAGAAGGGTTAAACCGGAGCAGGGGGATACGCTGCTGCACTTCACGGTAAGCGATAGCGGAATCGGCATCCCTTTCGCCAAGCAGGAAACGATTTTCCAGCCTTTTGTTCAGGCGGATAAATCGATAGCCCGCAAATACGGCGGCACTGGTTTGGGACTGGCGATTTGCTCCCAGTTGGTTAAATTGATGAACGGCAGGATTTGGCTGGAAAGCAGAGTGGGAAAAGGGAGTGTTTTTCATGTCAGCCTTCCCTTCGGAATCCAGTCGGAAGAGGAAAAAGCCGCGCTTTTGCTCCGGGGGGAAAGTTTGCAGAATCTTGCGGTGCTGGTGGTAAACGATAATGCGATTAATCAATTTATCTTACGGGAACTATTGAAGGGATGGCGGATGGAGCCGACAGTCGTCGCCGATGATCTGGAAGCCTTGAAAATTATCGCACAAAACAAAAAGGCGGGAAAATGTTTTTCTCTGGTCATATTTAATGATCATATGACGAATATGGACGGTTTTACTTTCGCCGGCAAATTAAAAGAATTACCTGGTCTTGCCGATACCAAACTACTGATGTTATTGTCTTTATCCGCAAGCGAAGTCCGGTGCCGTCACCTGGGTATCGACGGATTTGTCAGGCAGCCGTTGAAAAAATCGGAACTGCTGAATGTCATCACCAATATTTTTAGCGATTACGCACCGCAAAAGCCTGCGGAATCTAAAAATCTTCAACCAAACATTAACAAAAACGAGGGAATCCCCAACCCCCCGCCCGATAAAGATTTTCCCACCGCGATTAACCGTCCGTTACGCATTTTGCTGGTGGAAGATACCCCCGTCAACCAGGAAATAGCGGTAATTTTGCTTAATAAACAAGGACATTCGGTCAGGGTGGCCAACAACGGGATGGAGGCTTTATCCGCCTTGGGATCGGCGCCGTTCGATTTGATATTAATGGATGTACAGATGCCGGTCATGGGAGGGTATGAAGCCACAGCCGCCATACGCAGGCGTGAGTTGGACACCGGACGTCACATCCCGATTATTGCTATGACCGCCCATGCGTTAAAAGATGATAAGGAGCAATGTCTCCAGGCTGGGATGGATGATTATGTTTCCAAGCCGATTAGTGCGGAAAGCCTGTTTCAGGCGGTAGAGCGCGCCTGGCCGCTGATAAAAGGCAAGGATAAAATGACCAAGGAGGAAAAAATGGCTGGTTTTATAAAAAACGCGGATGGCGTCCCCCTCGATTCTCCCGACCAGGAAAAGCATTTTGATGAGGATGTGTTGATGGGCAGGCTTGGAGGGCGCGCCGACTTATTAAAAAAGATCGTCAAGCTGTTTATAGACAATGCACCCCATATGCTTTCCGAAATACGTGAGGCGATTGTCAAAAAAGATGCTCAGGCATTAGATGACGCCGCCCATGCGTTTAAGGGCGCCGTCAGCACCTTTGCCGCCGCATCCGCCTATGAGACGGCCAAAGAACTGGAGACTATCGGGCGCAGCGGCAATTTAAGCCAGGCGGAAACAATGTTCGGGGATTTGGAAAAGGAAGTGGATTTGCTCAAACCGGCTTTGAGTAAATTTGTGAGAAGCCAGACGGGAGAATGATTTTTTTGATGCCGCGAATTTCGATGTTTCGGCGTGTCCTCACGCCGAAACTCCCAAGGGGTAACGTTCCCCTTTTACGGTTTCGGTGTGGGGACACACCGAAACATCAAACTCCTGCCAAGTTTAGCTAACCAAAATCTCTCCCATTCCTCTTGCTTATCGATAATTTTCAATGCTATTTTCAAAACCAGCACCGGTAATTTGAAATTCCTGACTACGTCCAAGGGCAGGCGCAAAGCATCTTTGGCGGTAGTGATTATTGCCATGCAGCCGGTTTCTATGGCCTGTTGCTCCACTTTTCCCAATTCATCCGGCAGAAAATCGTGGTGATCGGGAAAATGATTTTCGCTGACAACTTCAGCCCCCAGGTCAACCAATAAATTTTTAAACGAGGCCGGATCGCCGATAGCGGATAAAACAGCTACCCGTTTATTCGCCGGCCAATCCAATTTATAATCCTGACGGGTGATGACTTCAACCAATCCTACCGGTTTATGTGCCGCATGAAAGATCGGGCTGGTAGGGTTATAAGTTCTTATCAGATTGTGCAATTGAGGTAGGTTTGCAATCTTATCCGCTTTGCTGAGCAAGACGACATCCGCCCGCTTGACTGCCGTCAAAGGCTCCCGGAGAATTCCTGCGGGTAATGTGTAACCATTGCCGAAGGGATTGGAGGCGTTGATTAGCAGCAGATTAATATCCCGCTGTAACTTCAGATGCTGAAAACCGTCGTCCAGAATTAATACATCCGGGTTATATGCCAGCGCACCGCATCCGGCTGCATAGCGGTTTTTACCGACCAGTAAAGGAACATTAAGCTCATTCGCCAGCAAATACGGTTCATCCCCCGCCTGATGCCAATCTGCCAGCAGCTTATTCCCATCGCACACCGCCAGAACCGCCTCCTCGCCTGATCGTTTATAGCCGCGGCTTATAATGCCCACCTTAAGCCCATTTTTTTGCAGCAATCCGGCGATTTGTATCACCGCAGGAGTTTTGCCCGTACCCCCTACGGTTATGTTGCCGACACAAACCACCTTGACGGGCAGCCTGTGACTTGGGAAAATTCCCTTGTCATAGAGAAAAAGGCGCACCGCTTGCCCTGTGCCGTAAAGCGCGGCCAAAAATCTTAAAAGGTAATTCGGCTTATGCTTTTGGTTTATTAATTTGTCCCACTGAAATATGGCCATAAGCTAATAATAAGAAATTTAGAGATTTTCTGCAAGGATTGATTTTAACCTGAAAAAACTCTGATTGTCCATTTGACACCGGGTATTAAAATGAGTTATAGTTTTAACATACGGTCACTTTTTTTACCAGTCTGAAAGGAGGTCTTTTAAATTTATGCTGCCCAAAACACCTAAATTAATCGCAGTATCCTTGTTAAGTCTTCTTCTGGGTTCTCAATTGGCCTGGGCTGACACGATGTATGAACAGGCTGTTACTACGGAATATGAGGTCGGCCCGAAGAAATTTAAAGAAACCGCCAACCAAAAGGTGTATACACAGGATAAAAGAATGCGCATAGAAGACCTGGAGAGCGGTGAAGTAACCCTGATTCATTTCGATCATGAAATGCTTTACAAAGTCGATACCCGCAAGGGGACATACTCTGAGTCCAGTTTCCGTTCCCTGCGTATCATGCAGGGACAGGAAATAATGCAGTCTCAGCAAGGTGTGCCGCAGCGTACGGTAGGAAGGGAAGCCGCCAAAGAGCAACTTAAAAAAATGACGGAAGGATTACCCCCGGAACGACGTACTTTTATGGAACAGATGATGATGCAGCAGCAAAAGGCCATGGGCATTGCTCCTCCCGACGAAGAAAAAAAGCCGGAGCAGCCGCCGGAAAGCGCTTATCAGATTAAAGATACGGAACAAACGACGGTTCTAAACGGCCTGCTTTGTCGCAAAGTCAAAGTTTTGGCCGGAGATAAAAAGGTTATAGACATGTGGGTGACTACCAAGGTCGGCCCGGATAACTATTTCACCCAGATTGTCGAGGCTTTGGGATTATTCAAACCGGAGGTGCTGACGCTGGTTAAGAAGGTCGAGGGTTTCCCTCTGGAGCAAACCTATCGGATACAGGTAGGCTCGCTGGCCGGTCATCTGCAATCGGTAACGGTTAAAAAGATAGAACAAACCGCAGCAGACAAAAATTTGTTCGAATTGCCCAATGGGTATATAAAACAAGAAGCTGCGGAACAAGAAAAGGGTAAAGCGCAAGAGAAAGAATCGTTTTAAGGAATAGTAGAGCGTTTCAGAAAAAGGTGTACATATTTGTCATTGCGAGCTTAAGCGAAGCAATCTCGCTCCCACCTAGCGCTACCGAGATTGCTTCGGCGATAAGACTGCCTCGCAATGACAATTGAATGTAACGGTAGCACAGGCATCTTGCCTGTGATGTGGGCAACGCCCACACAAAAACGGTGCAATCACTGGAAGTTGTGGGTTAAAGCGAAAGCTTCCATGCTAAGCCGCAGCACACAGGCAGGATGCCTGTGCTACCAGGGCGGTGCCCCCTACAAACCGGCCAATTTCTTAGCCAGAGCATTCAGCGCCTTCAGGTCCAGCTTACCCGATCCCAAGATGGGAAACTCAGCGACCTGGTAATATTCCCTGGGAATCCACAGGTTGGGGAGGCCGGACTCTTTGAGCTTTTCCGTGATCTGTTTGGAATTGATAAGCGGGGCGGCCTGGGGCAGATAGAGCAGCAGCAGTTTTTCTCCCTTGACTTTATCCTCAACGGAGGTAATCACCGCCAGATCCCCGCCTAAAATCTGATTGACCGCCTCTTCGATTTTGATATGGGGCACCATCTCCCCGCCGATCTTGGAGAAGCGGCTCAGGCGGCCTACGATATAGATAAACCCGTCCTCGTCGATTTTGGCCACATCCCCGGTGATATACCAGTCCTGATAGAGTGCCTCAATAGTTCGCGCCTCATCCTTCAAATAGCCCGGCATCCGGCTGGCGCCTTTGACCAGCAGCATCCCTTCCTCGCCAGGCATAAGTTCCCGCTCATAATCATCCAGGCTTACCACCCTGGTCATGACTCCCGGCAAAGCCATCCCTACGCTGCCGCTTTTCGTCCCCTTTTGTACTATGCCGTTTAGCTCATAATCGGGGACGTTACAGGATATGACCGGCGACATCTCCGTCGTCCCGTAGCCTTCCAATAATGATAGGCCGAACTTATCGAGGAAATCCCCGGCGATTGACTGGCGCAGCTTTTCCGCTCCGGCAATGGCCAGACGGATATGGGCGAATTGCTCCTTTTTGCATTTGCGGCAGTAGAAGCTATAAAAGGTGGGAGTGCCCAGCATGATGGTGGCCTGATATTTTTCGCTCATCTGCCCGACCTTTTCCGCATCCAGGGGATCGGGGACATAGGCGGTAAAAATCCCGTGTAACAGAGGCAGCCACAAGGTGACGGTATAGCCGAAGGAATGAAAGTATGGCAAAGACCCCAGGATGCGGTCGCATGAGTCTAACTGCATCACCTGATCCACCATCTCGGCGTTGGCGATGATGTTGCGATGAGTGAGCATCGCCCCCTTGGGATCGCCGGTGGAGCCGCTGGAAAAGATAATGGTGGCCACATCGTCGCTTTTAGCGGTTAAATGACGGCCAAGCAAGGTCGCAGGGCCAAGCAAAACCATAAGAGTTGCCCAAATTTTGCTGACCGGGCTGATTTTCTTTGCCAAATCCTCCAGATAGACAAACCGGCTCATTTCCTCCAGACCGGCCTTTTTGACAAAGAGCCTGGAGGTCAAAATCCGGTTCATCCCGCACTTTTCGATCGCCTTATTTAAGGTGTCAGCACCTGCCCGGAAATTCAGATTGACCGCCACCTTACCCGCTAACCCCAGCGCGATGTTGGCGATCACCCCCGCATTGCAGGCCGGCAGCATCAGGCCAATCATCTCCTTATCCTGGCTGTTCTGGCGGATTTTTTTAGACAAGAGCAGGGATGCGGTCAGCAGTTTCAGATAGCTTAAAGGCTTGCCGGTGGGATCGGCTATGGCGGGGCGGAACAGATGCCGCCGGGCGGTTTTGATGAAGCCGGCGGGCAGGGTATCGTTTGGGCCGACGCGCAGGTTAAAGGCGGCACTGCTTAACCCGGCAATCCGTTGCCTGAGGGCAAAAGCGGTTATCTCTTTATTTTCCGCAGCGCCGTAAATAACCGTAACCGGGTAGGGGAAATGTTCGGGCATTTTCCAGAAGAATTTGCCGCCTTTGTAGGAGAAGATACTGCCCCATAATTTATCGAAGCAGACCGGCACCACTTTTGTCCCCTCAGGCGCTTTTCTCAAAAGTAGCTCAACCCCTTTGCGAAAAGGCAGCAATAAACCGGTTCTGGTAATCGATCCTTCCGGGAAAATGCAGACGGCCTCACCCCGTTCCAAAGCCGCTGCCGCCTGTACGATCGCGTCTTTTCCCCCCTTGGTGGAAACGGGGATACATCCGGCGAGATTTAAAAACCAGCCGAGCAAGGGTTTACTGAAGAATTCGCGATCCACGATAAATCTGACCTTGCGCTGCGGCAGGCTGTATTGCAGGATCAAGCCGTCGACAAAGCTCATATGGTTAGGGGTAAGCAGCACCCCGCCCTTTTCCGGGACGTTTTCCGGGTTGATGGCCTTAATCCGATAAATGGTGTGAGTCAGCAAGCCGATCAGCAATCTTAAGAAGTTTTCCGGCAGCGGTATATTTAAGAAGCTCATAGTTGTACTTTAAATTCGCTGATTATTTCTTCACCAAATTATCGATCTGCACCAGTTGGGATAACAGCGGATAAAGTTGTGACAGGACTAGTGAATTAGGGCCGTCGCAGAGGGCTTGATCCGGGTTGGGGTGAACCTCCCAAAAGAGCACGTCGATCCCGATAGCCACCGCGGCGCGGGAGAGATAAGAGACCCACTCGCGTTGACCGCCCGATACCCCGCCGGACATGCTGGGCAACTGCACGCTGTGAGTAGCGTCGAATACCACCGGATAGCCTAAGCGGCGCATAATGGGCAGCGATCGCATATCCACCACCAGATTATTGTAGCCGAAGGTGGTGCCGCGCTCGCCCAGTAAGATATTATGATTTCCAGTACTTGTAGCTTTATTCAGGGTATAAATCATATCCTGGGGAGCCATAAACTGCCCCTTCTTGATATGCACGGCCTTGCCGCTTGCCGCCGCCGCTACAATCAAATCGGTCTGGCGGGACAAGAGGGCGGGAATTTGCAGTACATCCAAAACCGGAGCAACCAAATCCACCTGCCAAACCTCATGCACATCGGAAATCAGCGGCAGCCCGGTAACCTGCTTGACCTTACTTAGAATCTCCAGCCCCTTTTCAATCTCCAAGCCGCGATAGGAGCTAACCGAGGTACGGTTGGCCTTATCAAACGAGGCTTTAAATATCAGCGGCACGTTGAGTTGAGCGCAAATCTGCTTCAATTCCTGGGCGATTTGAAGCGTCAGTTCTTCTTTTTCCAAAACGCAAGGCCCGGCAATCAAAGCCATAGGCCGATTTCCGCCGATGGTAATATCGGCGATTTGTATTTCACGGGGGTTGTCAGGCAGCATAAAGATGTAAAAGCCTTTCTTAGGATTGTAGGGTGGGCTGTGCCCACCATTTTCTGAAAATTACCAAATCTTTTAATTATTGTATTCGTTTAAATATTGTTTAAAGCCTTTTAAATAAATATTTATATCCTGTTTAATATGAGGAAACATTTTTCGGTATTTCTTCATTAAATACAATTTTTCTTGCTCTTCATTTCTGTTTGTTTCGCAATAATCTACAATCTCTAAATTCACATCAGCCGATAATGAATTTTTGAAAAGCTCTAAAGATTTTTGATCATAATCAGGAAATGAATAACCAACTATTGTAACTTTCTGGGCGTTTTTCAAAACCTCTGTTGCTCTGCTCCACAAGAGAGAGATTCGTTTGTCAAGTTCCTGATGAGGAACGAATATATAAGGCTCTATGGTTCCACCACAAATACATTCTGTTGAATATTCACGAAAAAAACTAAGCTGTGTTTGTTTACATTCACCACAAATTCCCCAATCAAGAGAACCGTGTAATTTAATTAATGGGATTTGATTTTTATATTTTTTATAACCATCTATTGAAATTTGATCAAATTTCAATAGATAATCAAAATATATCCCATTTTCTAAACTATTTTCAAAATAATCCGTCAATAAACAATCGAAATTAAATGAAATTATTGCTATGGAATCTTTTTTATTCAACATGACATTTTCAATAAAATTTTTATAAGGTTTATCCTTACCAACACTTACTCCATAGATATGTTGAAAAATAAGTTTTTTTACAAGAGAAATCCCTTCCTGATTTTCTTGTTCTTGAAGCTTTTGCAAAACATCATCAGCAAAATATTGTTTGCGATTTATAAAAGGAGTGAACATCACACTCCCTCTTTTATCAAATTCTCGCACTAAATATTTTAATTCAGGGTATGTATTACCCATAAGAATTAAAAAATTTCTGAAATCTGCAAATCGTTCATTATCTTCAGTTAAATCAGGGACTCCGTTTTTAATTTCTTTCATTGAGGTACAAGATAAATGATAATCCCAGACTAACCCATTTCCTAATGGTAAACCAAAGGCTAAGGAGGTTGAAGCTCCCGCTCCGAAAACGAATACTTCGTTCATTTATTGTTTATCCTGTCAATTGGTGGGCACAGCCCACCCTACGCTATTTCAAATTTTCCCATTTGATGGTTTCGCCTTTACTGAATTCTTCTTTAGCCTTTTTAATTTCCAGCGCTTCTGTTTGAGTAAGAGAAGCGCTTTCACTGCTTATTAGAAGTTTCCAAAAAATATCTACCAACATTCCAAATCCCTTAAAAAAGCAGAGGCAACCAGCTTCACAACCGATTGCCTCTTGCCTGAATTTACTTCTTATCCTGCACCGCTGCTGCCGCCTCTTCCTCTGCGGTCAGGAGCGGCTGATCTTTCAGATAGCGGTCAATGCTGCGGGCGGCGATTTTGCCGGCGCCCATGGCCAGGATAACCGTGGCTGCTCCGGTCACGATGTCGCCTCCGGCGAAGACTCCCGGACGGCTGGTAGCTCCGGTACGTTCATCGGTTACGATGTAGCCCCATTTGTTGGTGTTGAGCGCTGATGTGGTGGAAGCCACCAGCGGATTGGCGCCCTGACCGATGGCGATTACCACGGTATTGACTTCTATATCGAATTCGGAACCCGGCACGGCAACCGGCTTCTTGCGCCCGGACTGATCCGGCTCGCCCAGTTCCATTCTCTGACAGCGGATGGCTTTGACCCACTTCTTGTCGTCGCCGATAATGGCCACCGGATTATTCAAGAGCTTGAAGATCACGCCCTCTTCCTCGGCGTTTTCCACCTCTTCCTTACGGGCGGGCAATTCGGCATGGGAGCGGCGATAGACGATATACACCTCTTCGGCACCCAGTCTGATCGCGGTACGGGCGGAATCCATCGCTACATTTCCGCCGCCCACGACGGCAACCTTTTTCCCCACTTTGATCGGAGTATCATTACCGGGAAAGCTGTAAGCCTTCATCAGATTGGAACGGGTCAAAAACTCGTTGGCCGAATAGACGCCGTTGAAATTCTCGCCGGGAATGTTCATAAAATAAGGCAACCCGGCGCCGTTGCCCAGATAAACGGCATCAAAGCCGGCTTCCGTCATCAATTCATCCACGGTCATAGTCAGACCGACCACAAAATTGCACTTTACTTCCGCTCCCAAACCGGCAACGTAATCGACCTCGGTTTGTACGATCTGTTTGGGCAGGCGAAATTCCGGGATGCCGTAGACCAGCACGCCGCCCGCCTTATGCAGCGCCTCGAAAATCGTCACCTGGTGCCCTTTTTTGATCAGATCGCCCGCCACCGCCAATCCGGACGGGCCGGAACCGACTACCGCCGCCTTCTTGCCTGTGGCAGGTAAAAGCGCCGGTTTCCCGGTTTTGCCTGCCGCCATGGCGGCATCTGCCACAAAACGTTCCAGACGACCGATGGCGACCGATTCGCCCTTTATGCCCAGGGTACAGTATTTCTCACACTGATCCTCCTGCGGGCAGACGCGTCCGCAAACCGCCGGTAAGCTGTTGGTCTCTTTAATCTTATTGATTGCTCCCGGATAATCCTTTTGCTTAATTAAGCTGATAAACGCCGGAATATCTACGTTGACCGGACAGCCTTTGGAGCAGGGCTGCTTTTTGCATTCGATGCAGCGGGACGCCTCCCGCAAAGCCATTTCTTCGGTATAACCCAAGGCCACTTCGCTGAAATTATGCTTTCTCACCATGGGATCCTGGCGCGGCATATCCTGGCGCGGCTGTTTTACCGCCGGTGTTTTTTTCACTTGCTGTTCGCTCATTTTATCCTTCCTCTAAATCCTGTATGGGGGAATTTGTACTTGACTTGATGTTTCGGTGTGTCTCACGCCGAAACCGTTCAGGGGTAACGTTACCCTCGATAATTTCGGCGTGAGGACACGCCGAAATATCAGATTATTCATTAACTAGCAGCGACCGCCGCAGGTAATTTTATACTCCTCAAAAGCCCGCTTTTCCTCGGCCAGATACATGCGCTGGCGCATCTTCAACTCGTCGAAATCCACCTTCAGGCCGTCGAATTCCGGGCCGTCCACACAGACGAATTTGGTCACGCCGCCCACCGTCACCCGGCAGGCTCCGCACATTCCGGTACCGTCCACCATAATCGGATTTAAGCTCACCACGGTAGGAAGGCAGCGATCCCTGGTCACATGGCAGACCGCCTGCATCATTACCACCGGGCCGATAGCTACCACCAAGTCAATCTTTTTACCTTGCTCAATCAGTTCCCAGAGCACTTCGGTTACTAATCCCTGACGCCCGGAGGAACCGTCGTCGGTAGTAATTATAACCTCACTGCTGACCTTGCGTAGTTCCTCTTCAAAAATCATCAAATCCTTGTTGCGGGAACCCATAATGGTAATAACCTCGTTGCCCGCCTTGCGCAGAGCCTTGACAATCGGATGAACCGGCGCCGCGCCGATACCCCCGGCGATGCAAACAACCGTGCCGAATTTTTCCAGATGGGTAGGTTTGCCCAAAGGCCCTACCAAATCCAAAATCTCTTCGCCCGCGTTTAATTTCCCTAACTTGGTGGTGGTCTCGCCCACTTCGGCAAAGACGATGGTCAGTTCGCCGGTGGCGGCATCCGAATCGGCGATGGTCAGCGGAATCCGCTCTCCCTCGCCGCAGACCCGCAGGATCACGAATTGCCCGGCCTTTGCCTTGCGGGCGATCAGCGGGGCATCGACCACAAATTGCCTGACCCCCGGCGCCAATGTCTTCTTTACTTTGATTCTTGCCATACGCTACTATCCCTTGTTTGTGTTGTGTGTTGATTTGGTTACTGTTGAGAAAGATAATATTAACTTTTTTTGTTTTAAAATGCAATATTTTTTAAACGGTGTTTTATGATTGACCGCAAACTATTGGTGGCTTATAATACAAGATGATATGCTTTACTCTAATGTCGTTCATTTAAGCTTCGTTTTGCCCCTTCTCCCTTTGGGAGAAGGTCGGGATGAGGGCACAAAAGCTTAAGAAATTTAATTATGGTACCCTCACCCTGACCCTCTCCCAGAGGGAGAGGGGATGTGGTTAACCCTTTTAAGAAAGAAAACCATGTTGGAAAAATTAATCAATCCGTTTATAAAAGACCTTCCGGTTTATGAGCCGGGGAAGCCGGTTCAGGAATTGGAGCGGGAATCAGGCATCAGCGGCGCGATTAAATTAGCCTCAAATGAAAACCCGTTAGGGCCTTCGCCTTCGGTTATCAAGGCATTAACGGAGGCGGCTTTGGGCGTGCATATTTATCCGGTCGGGGATTGTTTTTATTTAAAGCGGACATTGGCCGAAAAACTGGGCATATGCTGCGGGCAATTAATTTTCGGTAACGGCTCGGATGAGATCATCGCCTTGGTTTGCCAAGCCTTTCTCTCTCCCGGCGATGAGGTCATTTACGCTTACCCGGCCTTTATCGAATATGAGTTGATTTCCCGTGCCTTTGGTGCAAAATGCCGGCGCATCCCGTTGCGGAATTTTACCCATGATTTACCGGCCATGGCCGCGGCGGTTCATGCTGAGACCAAATTGATTTTTATCGCTAACCCTAATAATCCCACGGGCACTACGGTAGACAAAAATCAGTTTGCCGATTTTATGCGAGGCTTGCCTGGGCATGTTATCGCAGTAGTGGACGAGGCTTATTACGAATTTGTAGCCACTGATGATTTTCCGGACAGTATAGAATATATTCGGCAAGGCGCGCAATTGATTGTAATGCGTACCTTTTCCAAAGCTTACGCCCTGGCGGGATTGCGCATCGGCTATGGGATTGCAGATGCGCAAATTATTCAATACCTGAATCGGGTGCGCCATCCTTTTAATGTTAATTCTTTAGCCCAAAGCGCCGCCATTGCCGCCTTGCAGGATGAAGCCCATTTGATCCGCACCAGGCGGACGATAGATCAGGGAAGGGCCTGTCTATCTCAGGAATTGGAACGTTTGGGGCTAGAATATGTCCCCTCGGCGGTTAATTTCATTTTGCTTAAAGTCGGACAGGGCCAGCGGATTTATCAGGCGCTGCTGCGTAAAGGTGTAATCGTGCGGGCGATGGATTGTTATGACTTGCCGGAGTATATCCGGGTAACTGTGGGGACACAGGGAGAGAATACCCGGTTTATCGAGGCGTTGCGGGAGGTTTTGTAAGCCACGAATTACACGAAAAACACGAATGAAAATAATAAGGGACTTAGAAAATATTAAAGTACCATTATTCCTAAATTAGGCTTCAGGCTCTGGGCTTCGGGCTTCAGGAACAGAAAGAGACCCTCCCATGGAGGGTATTTGAATTAGCCTGAAGCCCAGAGCCCGAAGCCTGTAGCCTAATGGAGTTAAATTTTGCACATTTTATTAACTAACGACGATGGAATTCATGCGCCGGGAATTCAGGTGCTTTATCAGGCGCTAAAAGACATTGCCGAGGTGACCGTAGTTGCTCCGGAATACGAGCAAAGCGCCATCGGACATGCTATTACGATTTATAACCCCCTGAGGGTCAGTAATATAACTAATCCTTACAATGGATTTAAAGGCTATGCCGTCAACGGCACTCCGGCGGATTGTGTAAAATTAGGGGTGGGGGTTATCCTTGACGATAAGCCGGACATGGTGGTTTCCGGCATCAATCTGGGAATGAACGCCGGTGACTGCCTGCTTTATTCGGGAACGGTGTCTGCGGCAACCGAGGCGGTTATCCTGCAAATTCCCTCGTTTGCCATATCCCTGGCGACATATGGAACGGCTGATTTTGGTTACGCCGCGCTCTTTGCCCGTCAACTTGCGGAAAAGATTAGGGACAACGGCTTGCCTAAAGGTACTTTTCTCAATGTCAACGTTCCGGCGCTTTCACCTGATCAAATTAAAGGAGTAGCTATCACCCGCCAAGGGCGCTTCACCTTTCGGGATAAATACGAGCAAATCCAGGACTCCTTTGGCCGCACCTATTATTGGCTGAGAAACGAGATTGTGCAATTGACCGAGAGCGGTAATTTCGATCTCCAGGCATTGAAGGAACACAAAGTTTCCATCACGCCGGTCAAATATGACTTGACGGACTATGAATATATGCACGAGTTGGAAAAATGGCAAATATCCGTTTAAAATACGCCTATTGGCAAAGCCCTGTCGGTTATTTATTCCTCCTGGTGGGAGACAAGGGGCTATGCAAAATTATTATTAACCGGCCTTTAGAAGATTGCCTGGTGATCGCGAAAAAGCGCTACTCAGATAACATCGAGGCCGATCAAGAAGCGCTGGGGAATATTATTTTGATATTGACCCACTATTTCTTAGGCCGGACGCGCAGCTTCAATCTGGAGTTGGATTGGGAAATAAACAAAGCGACGCCGTTTCAAAAGAAGGTGTGGCAGGTTTTAGCACAAATCCCTTACGGTCAGGTGCGCTCCTATCAATGGGTGGCTAATAAAATAAATGTGCCGCAAGGAACACGGGCGGTGGGGGCGGCTAATCGCAGCAATCCCCTGCCGATTGTTATTCCTTGCCATCGGGTAATCAATGCGGACGGCGGATTGGGCGGGTATCGCGCAGGAGTGCAGATTAAGCAGACTTTACTTGAGATGGAAGGGGTAAGATTGAAATGAGATTGCGTGCGGCCCTGGTTTTTGCCCTCGCTGGCTTGATGGGATGTGCCAAAGCTAATCCGCGCCTGGTTATAAAATATTCCCACGCCGGGAAGCTGTTGGAAATACAAGAATTAGCCAAAGGACGCCAGCCGGGGTGGTCGCCGGATGGAGAGCGAATGGTCTATGTAAATCAGGGAATCCGGCTGCAAGGGGTAGACGGAGGCGAACCCCTGAAAATTAATGCTGAGGGCGAAGACCCGGCTTTTTCTCCCGACGGCCAGCAATTAATTTTTACTCAGAACAATCAAATTTGGCTGCTGAATTTAAACGACATGCAAAAAACATTGCTGATAGAAAAAGGCCGCCAACCCGCCTGGTCTCCTGAAGGAAACACTATCGTCTATGTTGCCGACGACGGCATTTGGGTGTATGATCTGGCGTTAAACAAGGCCGAGATGTTGCCGGTTAAAGGCATCAATCCGGTATGGTCGAAAGACGGACGGCTGATTTATTTTGAGAGTTTCGATCCGCTTAAACTTAATTTTAATATCGAGCGTTATGACCCGGACAACAAGAAATCAGATCAATTATTGTATGATGCCGTACAACCCGATGTTGCAAAATCCGGTAATTATCTGTATTATTCCAGCACCGGAATCTGGGTTTTGGATTTACAAAAAATGGAGAATACGCGTCTGACGCTTTATGGTTACGAACCGGCTGTTTCACCGGATGGGAGGCGGCTTCTCTTTTCCTATAACGGCAGTATCTGGCTGATGGATTCCCCCTATGATAAGAGCGACGACGAATAAAATCAGAAAAAAATTGGCAGCGTTCTCAATCAGAGACCTGAGGCGTCATTGCGAGGCAGCCTTATCGCCGAAGCAATCTCATCCACACGCATGGAGATTGCTTCGCTCCGCTCGCAATGACACTTCGGGGTCTCCCTATTGCTACGCGACCAAAAAATTGTGCTGGATAACAGTGTCCATTTTTTTATTGGGCATGAGTCTCGTACCAAGCTCATCCCCAGCCAAGGATAAAAACCTGGGTGCAGCCTATATCGGCACGCAACCGCCCGGCGCCTTCGTCACCCTGGATAATGAGCCTAAAGAACTCAATACCCCCTGTCTGTTATCCGATCTTCCCCCAGGCGAACATTACTTAAAATTATTTTTACCAGGGTTTCAACCGGTTGTCACTCAAATTCAAATCAAAGCCGGAGAAATACGGGATTACAAATACTTGCTTGAAGCCAAATACGGATCGATCGATGTAAATACCCGTCCCGGCGGGGCGGATATATATCTGGACGGGAAATTCGTAGGCCGCTCACCCAAACGTATCGAGGATATTTTAGCGGTCGAACATTGGCTCAAGCTTAATCAAACCGGTTACAAATTATGGGAAAAAAATGTCAATTTGCACGACACAACACACTACGCTGTCGATGTGGACATGGAAAAACTGGCCCCGCTCGATCATAAGCAGGAAAAAGGGGACTGCCGCACCGAATGTCATGATGTCAGCCAAATGGGGTCTAAGTTGAGGATAACTTCCCAACCGGACGGGGCTACGGTTTATCTGAACGGAGAAGGTAAAGGAGAGACCCCGCTGACGCTTAATGTTTATCCCGGCACTTATAAAGTGCATGTGCGCAAGAGCGATTATATCCCGCAAGAGAAAGAGGTGGTTGTCGAAGTAAAAAAGGAAGTGGTTTTAAATTTGGTTCTCAGCTATGAACAGGGCTGGAAGGATCTGGTTTTTGTATCCGCCGGCGACTTCGAGATGGGGTCTTATAACAACCAGGAAGACGGATTGCCGGTGCATGCCGTTTATCTGGATGCCTATTATATCGATAAATACGAGGTGACCAACGCTCAATACCGGAAATTCGTGCAGGAAACGGAACATCGCCGTCAGCCTTCCTATCAATATGACCGCAAATGGGGCGGGGATGATCAACCGGTGGTGGGCATTTCCTGGGAGGATGCGGCAGATTACGCCAAATGGGCGGGAAAGCGCCTTCCCACCGAGGCGGAATGGGAAAAGGCCGCCAAAGGGACAACTCTTCAGCGCTACCCCTGGGGGAATAACTGGCAGATGCAGTCGGCGAATACTGCTGAAGCGGGGCAAAATCAAACCGTGAAAGTGGGAACTTATACCCTGGGTATCAGTCCTTTCGGCGCTTACGATATGATCGGTAATGTGGCGGAATGGTGCGCCGATTGGTATGCCACCGGTTATTATCAGACCAGCCCCCAGAAAAGCCCCAAGGGGCCTGACAGCGGCAAAACCAAGGTTATCCGGGGCGGCGGTTGGAGCGACAAGGGGGAATTATTGAGCGTGACGGCCAGGAAGTCGCTGGCTCCCATGGTGCGGCTGAATACAGTAGGATTTAGGTGTGTTAAGGATGTACGGTAGTTGCTGTAGGGTAATAAAATGTATTGGTTGGATATTATAATAATCGCTGTTCTGGTATTCGGTTTCGGCAGCGGCTTATGGCGGGGGCTGGTTAGAGAGATTGTCTCGTTCATTACGGTGATTACCGCGGCTTTTGCCGCCACTCATTATTGCGCCTGGGGTTCCCGGCATTTGATAAAAATCTTTAAAGACGAGCGCTTGGCGTCCTTGATCGGCTTTTGTCTGATTTTCTTCGGCATAATAGCCATCGGGATTTTACTGGGGCGTATCATTAAGGGATTCTTGAAGAAAAGCGGCCTGAGCACCACCGATAAGTTGCTGGGGGCGTTATTCGGATTGCTGGAAGCGATAGTAATGATTGCCGTTCTTTTACTGGTGCTGGATAGGTTTATTCTAAGCGGCGACGATCTACTCAAAAGAAGTAAAGGCGCTCCCTTTTTCCTGCCCATTTCCCGGTTTATGGCCGATTTTATGCCCAAAAACGTTTTCGACGCACTGCTGGACGATGTTAAAAGCGGGGTGGAAAAGATAAAGGAACTACCCAAAGAGATTAAAGAAAAAGGAGCAGACTTAAAAGAAAAGGTGCTCCCGCCGGTTCCAAAAGATAAACCGTCGACAGCGGAAAATGAAAAGGCGCTGGAAGAGGATAAAGGCAAAATCGGCAATGTAATCAAAAAGAGCAGGAAGAAATAAATATGTGTATTGGAGGATAGATACATGCGTACTAATATTGTTATAGATGATGAATTAATACAACAGGCAATGAAACTTTCCGGTCTCAAAACCAAGCGGGAGGTAGTGGAGCGGGGGCTAAGACATATCATCCGGATGGGACAAAAGAAGGAATTGGCGAATTTAGAGGGCCAGGTTGAATTCTGGCCGGATTATGACTATAAAAACATGCGCAGTAATCGTTTTGAGAACAAGGAATGACCATTATTGTCGATACTTCGGTATGGATCGATTTTCTGGCCGTGCATAATACCCCGGAAGCCAAGCTTCTGAAACTGGCTTTTATATGATTTTCTAATGAGTTTATCTGTAGATACTGTTTTGAATAAAAGAAACCCAATAAAAATTTGGAATTATATTGTTGGGTTTCGTTCCTCAACCCAAACTAAATTAGGGGGATAGGAAGAAATATTAATGCGGATAGAAATCATTATTTGGCTGGAAAGAGTAGTAGATAAACTTAGTTTCAAGCATAATGTAACTATTCATGAAGTTGAAGAAGCATTAAGCAACCAGCCTAAATTTAGATTGGTTGAAAAAGGGCAAACAGAAGGAGAAAACATCTATTTAGCTTTGGGACAAAGTGTTGCGCAGAGATATTTAGTGGTATTTTTTATTTATAAAAGAACAAAAGAAGCCATTATCTTGAGCGCAAGAGATATGGTTCCTGGGGAGCGCAAACAATATGAGAGGAAATAAAGCAAACCTGAAGACTGCAACGGATACTGAAATATTACCAAAATTCAGTTCATTAGATGAGATGTTGAATTTTGTTGATACCCACGATTTAAGCCCATATTTAGATCAAATGCCGGAAGAGCATTTTGAAGTAGATATAAAAGCAAGAAGATACCTGTTTGTTTTAGACGGAAAACTGGCCGACCGGTTAACAGAAATTGCCAAATCGCGGAATATATCCACCGAAAAACTTATTAATTCTTTATTGAAAGAAAAAATAGAGGCCAAATGAAGAGTACATCCACATAGCATTATGTTTGTTTGATTAATATTTATGAAAATTTAAAAATATAAATTCTTTTCATACCTCGTATCTGTTAACCTCGTATCCCGGCTTTTATACATGAGTCTTAGCGCATTTTTTCAGCAATTGGTAAACGGCTTGACCCTGGGCGGGATGTACGCTTTGGTAGCCTTAGGCTACACTATGGTCTACGGAATTATCGAGTTGATCAATTTCGCCCATGGGGATATTTTCATGCTGGGGGCATTCTTAGGGCTGATGGTTCTCAATTTCCTGCAAGGATGGGGACTGCCCACCGGATTCGCGCTGACCGCGGCTTTTGGGGTTTCGATGTTATTGACCGCTTTAATCGGCGCCGGAATCGAACGCATTGCTTATAAACCCTTGCGCCATTCCCCGCGTATCACCTTATTACTTTCCGCCATCGGCGTATCCATCCTGATCCAAAATATCGTCATGCTGACCTGTAGCCGCGACCTGCAACCCTTCCCCCGCGCTATCAGCGGCGGCATGACCATCCGGGGGGTGGTGCTGGAATACATCCAAATCCTGATCGCCTCCTCCAGTCTGCTTTTGATGCTGGGGCTGGATTTGCTGGTGCACAAGACCCGCATCGGCCAGGCGATGCGCGCCATTGCTCAGGATCTGGAAGCCTCCCAGATGATGGGCATCAACGTCAATCAGGTGATCCGCGTTACCTTTATGGTAGGCTCGGCGCTGGCAGCCGCGGGCGGCATTATGAACGGTCTATACTACGGCGGAATCAAATTCGACATGGGTTTCCTGGTGGGCATCAAAGCCTTTACCGCCGCGGTGTTAGGCGGCATCGGCAGCCTGCGGGGAGCGATGCTGGGCGGATTTATCCTGGGACTGTGCGAAACCATCGTTGTCGCTCTCCTCTCCGCCTGGGGACTGACCCGCGCCTTCGATTACAAAGACGTCATCGCCTTCGCCATCCTGATCATTGTCCTGATCTTCATGCCCTCCGGCTTACTGGGCGAGCATCTGCCGGAGAAAGTGTAAGCCATATACATCTGGTGGCACAGGCATCTTGCCTGTGATTTGCCTTGACATCTCGTACGTAATGTGGTACGTTTAAACTGAGGTGATTAGCATGACTACTTTATCCGTCAGCGAAGCCAGAGCCAAATTATATAAATTGATCGACGAGGCCGCCGAATCGCACCAGCCGATTCAGATTACCGGCAAAAGGGCGAATGCGGTAATAATATCCGAAGAGGATTGGCGGGCGATTCAAGAAACGTTGTACCTGGTTTCCCTACCTGGAATGCGGGAATCCATTATTAAAGGTTTGAAAACCCCTGTAGAAGAATGCAGCGACGAGCTAAAATGGCAAACTGGCGATTAGTTTATACCAAGCAGGCGCAAAAAGACGCACAGAAGATTTCCACTGCGGGACTGCGTCCTAAGGCGGAAAAATTATTGAAAATTTTAAGCGACAACCCATTCCAACAACCCCCGCCTTATGAAAAACTAGTCGGCGATCTCAACGGTGCTTACTCCCGCCGGATCAATATTCAGCATCGGCTTGTTTGTCAAGTATTAAAAGAAGACAATGTGGTGAAGGTTATAAGAATGTGGACGCATTATGAGTGAAGCCGCTATTTAATAGGAACTCATAAAATGTTAAAACGTGAAGAAATTATCGGAAAACTCAAAAAACACCAAACAGAAATACAAGAAAAATACTCCGTAAAAGCCCTGGGAATTTTTGGTTCTTTTGTCAGAGGCACGCAGAAGCGCATGAGCGATATAGACATTTTGGTTGAATTTGAAGAACTTCCCGACCTTTTGCGATTTATTGAATTGGAGCGGTATCTTTCTAAGATTTTATCTAAAAAAGTGGACTTGATTGAGAAGACGTCTTTAAAACCGAGACTAAAGGAAATAATTCTGAAAGAGGTAGTTTATATATGAAAAGGGATTATTTGTTTTTCATAGAAAGAACTGAATGATATAACTCATGTTACGCAGACTTTGAAAAAAACTCACAAATGTCATTCCCGCAGCAGCGGGAATCCAGAATATAATTAACTCCATCAGCGTAGGCTTAAGCCGGAGCCTTGAAAACCCTGGATTCCCGTTCCCCGTTTTC
>JACRJN010000070.1 GCA_016235675.1 Candidatus Schekmanbacteria bacterium | reverse complement strand
CTACTACTACTACTACTACTACTACTACTACTACTACTACTACTACTACTACTACTACTACAAATTATTCTTCAATGTTTGATAGCGAATTAGTATCAGGTATAACGTTTCTCTGCTTGCTTTCGGTTTGAGGACAAGCCGAAAGACCAAGACACTTCGGGGTTCTCCCTAACCAGAAAGCCAATAAATGCTTGAAATCGACTTACAAATTGCTTTAAAGACCGCCACAGAAGCCGCACTCAGGGGCGGACAGATTCTTAAGGACTGCTACGGGCAAGTCAGGGAAATTTGCTATAAAGGGGCAATCGATATTGTAACTGAAGTGGATAAAGCCTCGGAGGCTGCGATAATCAAGCATCTTAAGCAAAATCATCCCGACTGGAATATTTTAGCCGAGGAAAGCGGGCACATCGGCAATCAGGCTTATCCGGTTAAATGGCTGGTAGACCCTTTAGACGGCACTACCAATTATGCCCATGCCTATCCCTTCTTTTGCGTGTCCATTGCCTTGGAAGTGGAGGGTGACGTGGTGTTGGGTGTGGTGTTCGATCCGCTGCGGGATGAGTTGTTTACCGTAATCAAGGGGCAGCCGGCGTATCTTAACGGCAAACAGCTAAAGGTATCGGCTACCGGAGAATTATGTCGCAGTCTGCTGGTTACCGGGATTCCCTACAATATAAAAACCGATCCGGGAAGGATTTTTGAGACTTTCAAAAAATTTGTGCTCAGCGCTCAGGCAGTCAGACGTGACGGCTCTGCCGCTTTGGATTTGGCATATGTGGCGGCAGGTCGTTTCGATGGGTTTTGGGAAGAAAGACTTGCTCCTTGGGATGTAGCCGCTGGAAGCCTCTTGGTCTTAGAAGCTGGAGGCAAAGTAAGTACCTTTAAAGAAGAGTTTAATATATATGCCGGTAAATTATTGGCCTCCAACGGCTTACTCCACAAGGACATGCAGGAGGTGCTGGCTCCTGAAAATTTTAATATACTAACGGAGAGTGCCTGTGCCGGAAAAAAGCAAAACTACAAAACCAATAAGGGAAGCGAGAACTAAAAGAAGGATTGTAACCGCTTTGCCGTAATATGCACTGTCGGTAACTTGCTCTTTGGCGTCCTGATGTTCCATTCTAAATTCACCTCCTTGAGGTTAGATTAGCTGGCCGGATGCTAATATATAAGAGCAAAGGTTGTGCCCAAAGTAAAATATTTTTTAATTTGTTGATATTATTAGTATATTTCAGATAATCTGTTTTGTGTTGATGATTTTAAACCATCGGCAAAGGTCATTTTGACAACTCATTTCCCGGCCGGTTACGGTCATTATGACAATCAAAGGAGGGAACCAGCATGAATCGCCTCAGACCCCCGGCGGTAGCCGGCAGCTTCTACCCCGAAGACCCCGCCCTTTTACAAAAGCAGGTCGATGAATATCTGAATAAAGCCGCCGCCACCCAAATAAACGGCGAATTGCAAGCGTTGATAGTCCCTCATGCCGGGTACATGTATTCCGGCCAAATTGCGGCTTATGCCTATAGATTATTGAAGGATAAAAAATATTCGGCGGTAGTGGTCGTCGGCCCCAGTCATTATGCCGCTTTTTACGGCGCCTCTATCTACAAAGGAGACGGTTATATCCTGCCGACCGGCGAAATCCCGATTTATCAGGAACTTAGAGAGCGCATCGCTAAATCGAGCGCCAGCATCAACTACTTTCCCGGCGCTCATATCCGGGAGCATTCCGTAGAGGTGCAACTGCCGTTTCTGCACACCGTCCTTCCCGGTTTTAAACTGGTGCCGATGGTGATGGGCAGCCAGGATATGGAAACCTGTACTCAGGCGGCGCACGCCATTGCCACCGGGATCAGGGGCGAAAAGGTGTTGCTGGTAGCCAGTTCCGATCTTTCCCATTATCACTCCTATGCAACGGCGGTTGAAATGGATAAGATCGTTTGCGGTTACATTAACAATTTTGACCCGGAAGGGTTGGCCGACGCCGTAGCTAAAGGTGTTTGCGAGGCTTGCGGAGCCGGGCCGATTATCACGGTAATGCTGGCGGCCAAAGAATTGGGGGCCGATTCGGCAATGGTGATAAAGTACGCCAATTCCGGGGATGTAAGCGGCAGTAAAGGGCAAGTGGTGGGTTATCTGGCTGCTGCGATTTATTCCAGCGCCGCAGGTTTAAAAGCCGTAGCGGAGGAAAAAGAAGCAGTAGGGCAGGCATCACCAGAGCCAGCCTTTGCCGGATTGAGCGCCGCCGACAAGCAATTGTTGCATCAGATCGCCCGCACCAGTATTGAAGCAGAGGTAAGGGGCGAAGACTTCCCCAGGATGGAGATAACCTCACCGGTTTTGCAGGAGGCGCGCGGCGGATTCGTCACCATCAAAAAACAGGGTCATTTGCGCGGCTGCATCGGCTATATCCGCGCCTTCAAAGCATTGCATCAAACCATCCGGGAAATGGCCAAATCCGCAGCATTGGACGACCCGCGTTTTTCCCCCGTCCAGCCTGATGAACTGCCCTCCCTGGAGTTGGAAATCTCCGTACTCACCCCCCTGGTTCAAATTGACAATATCGCAGAAATCAGCGTAGGCAAACACGGCCTCTATATCCAAAAAGGTATGATGAGCGGCCTGCTTCTGCCTCAGGTCGCCACCGAATATAATTGGGATCGGTTAACCTTTCTTGCGCAAACCTGCCAGAAAGCCGGACTGCCGGAGGCGGCCTGGAAGGATCAGGACACTAAGATTTTTATCTTTTCGGCGGATGTGTTTTAGCTGCCGGGTGGGCTGTGTTTGCCAATGCTGTTGACTTAATAAGGAACTTGTGTTTTAATGTTACGTAGCGCAGACTTTCAGGTCTGCTACCGGCTACCGGGTTTGATGTGTGCCGCTTTTGTGCGGGCGCTGCCCGCATCACAGGCAGGATGCCTGTGCTACCGGTACGGGCTGCGCCCGCTTTTATTTGGTAGCACAGGCATCCTGCCTGTGTTTGGGTTGAGGACCGAAACCCAAGATTTCCTCGTTCGTTTTTATGTCTCTGTTCAAATTTTTGAAATCACAGTTTATGACCATCTCAGATATACTTGATTTATCAGGTTTTTTCTGCCCAATAAGTTGGGCAACTACAAAGGATTGACTATGGCCATCCTCAACCAAATCAATATCCTGATGGGCGGAGAAGCCGGACAGGGAATCATCATCTCCAGCCTCACCTTAGCCAAAACCTTCAGCCGCGGCGGCCTCTATACCTTTGTCTTAAACGAATATCCCAAGACCATCCGCGGGCTGCATAACTGGTGCTCTATCCGGGTGAACGCTAATCCCCTGACCAGCCATACCCATCAAATCGATCTGGTTATCGCCCTCAACAAAGACACGGTAAGCCTCCACCAGGAAGAACTGAAAACCGCCCGCGGCTTGATTTATGACCCGAAGGATTTGAATCCCGCTGAACTTTTAAAGGGTTACGACCAGTTAAAAACCTATGCCGTTCCGCTCAATCGAATGATAAAATCGCTCAAAGCGGAAAGCCAGATGCGCAACTCCATCACCATCGGAGCCGCGCTGTCCCTGGTGAAATATGATTTCGGGATTTTAGCGGATTTGCTGCGTGAAATGTTCCAGCGCAAGGGGGATGCGATCGTCCAAAGCAACATCGATCTGGCTCATACCGGGTATCAGCACATCCAGGAACATTATCCGGAGGATTTCGGCATCACCATCGAAAAGCAAACCAACGCCCCACCGCTAATGCTGTTGAGCGGCAACGAGGCGGCGGCGATGGGGGCAATCCGGGCCGGGGTCAAGCTGTTAGCGGCCTATCCCATGACGCCTACATCTTCGATTATCCATTATTTAGCGGCGCGCCAGGAGAAATACAATTTAGTGGTAAAGCACACCGAGGATGAGATTGCCGCCGTCAATATGGCCATCGGGGGGAATTTTGCCGGGGTGCGCTCCTTTGCCTGCACATCGGGCGGGGGCTTTGCGCTGATGACCGAGGCTTTGGGACTGGCGGCGCAATCCGAGACCCCGCTGGTGCTTTTCGTCGGTCAGCGTCCCGGCCCGTCGACCGGACAGCCTACCCATACCTCCCAGGGCGACCTGCGCTGCTTAATCCATGCTTCGCAAGGCGAGTTTCCCCGGATCGTGATTGTTCCCGGCGACCATGCGGATTGTTTTTATGAAACCTGGCAAGCCTTTAATCTGGCGGAAAGATTTCAGGTTCCGGTCTTGGTGTTATCGGATAAATATTTGGGCGAAAGTTACTGTTGCTCCCCGCGCTTTGACACAGCAAAAATGAAAATCGACCGGGGGAAATTATTGCCGGAAGCGGAAACGGAAAAGCTGCAAGATTACCGCCGCTACCAAATAACCGCTGACGGGATTTCGCCGCGCACCATTCCCGGTCAAAAAGGCGGCCGGCATATCGCGACCAGTTATGAACACGATGAAAAGGGTTTTTACGCGGACTCTTTCTGCGGCGTGACCAAAATGGCGGATAAGCGTGCCAAAAAGCTTGCGGCGATTGAGGCATCCCTGCCCCAGCCTAAGGAGTTTGGCGCAAAACAGGCGGACATCACCATTATCGCCTGGGGTTCTACTAAAGGCGTCATCCTGGAGGCGCTGGATTTATTGGCCGCCGAGGGAATCAAGGTCAATTATCATCAGATAGTTTATATCTGGCCATTTCCGGCAAAATATGTCCAGGCAGTGCTCAGGTCTGCCCCCCAAATAGTGACTGTCGAAAACAATCAAACCGCGCAATTGGCCGGTTTAATCCGGGAGCATACCGGTTTTGAGGTTAAGCACCGCTGCCTGAAATACGACGGGCAGCCCTTTTATCCACGGGAAATCCATAGCTTCATCAAAGGAATAACCGGCCATGATTAGTCTAAAGGAAATCGCCACCGGAAATAAACCGACCTGGTGTCCCGGCTGTGGCGATTACGGGATTCTCAATGCCGTCAAAATAGCTATCGCCAAGGCCGGACTTAATTTGGAGAAAACGGTATTGGTGTCGGGTATCGGCTGCTCCAGTAAATTGCCCCAGTATGTCAACACCTATGCCTTCGAAGGAATACACGGGCGTGTTCTGCCGGTAGCTACCGGGATAAAATTGGCCAATAACTCACTGACCGTAATCGGGATTGCCGGTGACGGCGACGCTTACGGCATCGGCACCTGTCATTTTATCCACGGGATGCGCCGCAATCTGGATTTGACCAATATCGTGCACGATAACCAAATCTACGGTCTAACTACCGGCCAGACCTCGCCCACCAGCGAAAAAGGCTTCGCCACTAAATCCACACCGGGTGGGGTTATCGAATGGCCGGTAAATCCGATCGCCCTGGCGCTAGCATCCGGTGCGACCTTCATCGCCCGCGGTTTTGTGCTGGAATTGGAGCATCTGACTAATTTGATTGTCAAGGGTATTCGGCACAAGGGCTTTGCCCTGATAGATATTTTCCAGCCGTGTGTCACCTTCAATTATTTGAATACTTATCAATATTATAAACAGCGCTGCTATAAACTGGAAGACGCGCCGGGCTATAACCCGCAGGATAAAACCGCAGCCCACCATAAGTCCCAGGAGTGGGGGGAACGCATCCCCATCGGGGTTTTCTATCAGGAACAAAAAGGTACTTATGAGGACGAATTGCCGGAGATTAAAGAAAAGCCCTTAGCTGAACAATCGATAACGGATGTCAATATCGATAGGCTGCTGGATGAATGTTATTGAAGGTATAGTAAGGGACTTGGAAATTTCAATTATATCATATTTGGCTCCAGGCTCCGGGCTTTGGGCTAATTCAAATACCCTCCGGAAGAGGGTCTTTTTCTGAGCCTGAAGCCTGAAGCCTGAAGCCCAGAGCCTGGAGCCAAATATGGCGTATGCGCCATAGCATCTTAGACTGTATGGCTACTATGCCCTACTTTGCTTGAGATAACGTCAAGATCGCGATATTCCCCCAGACAGCCATATTCCCCCACTTAGCTTATCCTTCCTTTTATTACAACTAGTTACCAACAGGTTATTCTAATATTTCCCTTCCTGGCAATCATGGCACATGAATTGCAAAATACCGCCGCAGATGGTCAAATAACGGTTAAATCGTTTTTGAATAATAAACGGGATCAGGTATTAGGCGCTCCTTTAAAATAACTCTACTAAACCCTTTACCTCCTTGAGGTTAGGCAAGCTGGCCAAGCATAAGGTAGGGTTACAATCCCCTATATCCTCAACGCATGAAGGGCGGCTCCTAATACCGATCCCGTTTATTATACCAATACCAATTTGCGTTCAAAAATGTAGTTACCTGATTTATCAGGTTATTTTTGCCCAATGAATTGGGCAACTACATTTGTTCAGGAGGCGCGTTATGCATATACTTTTTATAAGCAAAATTACATTTTTTACCGGTTTAATTTTACTTTTGACCAATGTATCCACGGTTTATGCAGCTTTAGGCCAATTAAAAATAACCTGCTCCCCTCCCGCGACTATTTTAGCCGACGGTCAGATGATCGACGCCAAACCTCAGGCTAAGGTCTCAATCGGCCTAGATCCCGGCGAACACATTATCACTACCTTTGCTCCCGGTTATGTACAGGAATCGTGGCCGGTAAAAATCTATCCCCAAAAGCAAATCGCCCTAGATATAATCCTGGTTAAACAGGGCCAAAACCGGGATGAAATGGTAACCGTCAGTGCGGGTACATTAACGATGGGGGTCGATGCTGAAAGAGCTGATTGGCTGGCCGGACGCTTGAAGGTGGACAAGAAATTGTTCCTCAACTGTCAGCCGCTGCATGATGTGGCCGTAAAGGCTTTCCAGATTGATAAATATGAGGTCACCAATCAACAATACGCTAAATTTGTAAAAGCCGCTAATCATAGAGCGCCCAAACACTGGTCAGGCGGAAGCTATCATGCAGGTCATGACGATTTTCCGGTGGTCAATGTCAGTTGGGAAGATGCGGCGGCCTACGCCAAATGGGCCGGGAAACGGCTTCCCACCGAGGCGGAATGGGAAATGGCGGCGCGCGGCAACAAAGGATTCGTATTTCCCTGGGGGCAGGTATTCCGTGCAGATAGCGCCAATTCTCATGAGAGCATGTTCAAAGCGCCGTGTATTACCGGACGCTACGAGAAAGGCGCAAGCCCTGTACATTGTATGGACATGGGCGGTAATGTGGCGGAATGGACGGATAGCACGTATGAAGCCTATCCGGGGCAAAAATTGGCCGATAAAGAAGCGAACGCCAAAACCCACAAGGTAGTGCGCGGCGGCTCCTGGAAAAGCAACCCGCATGAAGTTACCACGGTTTATCGCAACTATCTGACTCCCGATACAGTATCGGATAACGTGGGGTTCCGCTGTGTGCGTTGATAATTAGAGACGTAGCGTTGGGGGTTTATCCCCAACAGTAGTCTAAAGCCCTTCAGGGCTGAATTTCCAGGGCTAAAGCCCTGGCACTACGGCTTAATTCTTTAGGGGAGAGATAAAATGAACACAAAATATTTAATGTCGGCAGCTGTCATAGGCTTATTGTTGTCAAAATCAGCAGTTTTTGCGCAGGAAAAGAAATTGGAAAATATGGTGTTGGTTCCGGCAGGGGAATATACCATCGGTCTGACGAATGACCAGGTGAAGAATGTGGTAACCGCCCTGGAGGGGATGGAAAAATATCACGACAATGCCCAGCCTGCACACAAGGTAAAACTGGACGCTTTTTATATCGATGTTTACGAAGTAACCAACAGACAATATAAAGAATTTTGTGACGCAACAAAGCGTAATACCCCGGAATATTGGGAAGACGGCGCCTATCCTAAAGCTTTAGCCGACCATCCGGTGGTAAATGTTACCTGGCATGATGCGGTAGCCTATGCCCAATGGAAGGGCAAACGCCTGCCCACGGAATTCGAATGGGAAGCGGCGGCCCGCGGGACTGACGGTCGTCTTTTTCCCTGGGGCGACAAATACGATGCCGCAAAAACCAATTGTGAAGACGGCGGGCCGGGGAACACCACTCCGGTCGGCAAATATAAAGGCGGGGTAAGTCCTTTCGGTGTTTACGATCTGTCCGGAAGTGTGGCGGAATGGACTGCCAGTAATTATTTACCCTATCCCGCCTGTTCTTTTTATGATGAGTTTTACGGCAAAGAACGTTTTGTGGTGCGGGGCGGTTCCTGGTATGCCTCAAGCTATGAGTGTTTAAGTACCTTTCGCTTTAAATATACCCCGGAAAGCGATTATGAGGATGTCGGCATCCGTTGCGCAGTTAATCCGTAAAATTGAACTGCGTCCCGATTTGCATTCAAATAACCTCAAGTATATTAACGTAGCGCAGACCTTTAGTCTCTTACGACTTCAATCTTGACAAAGCTTGAGCAAAATATCTTGCAACTTCAATAATTGTCGCTAGTTATAGTAACCACAGAAACACTGAATTACAGAGACACGGAAAGGACAAAAAACATTAATTTCTTTTTCCGTGCTTCCGCCATTCTGTGTTTCCGTGGTTTCT
>JACRJN010000068.1 GCA_016235675.1 Candidatus Schekmanbacteria bacterium | reverse complement strand
CTTTGTCCATGAGCCTTATTTACCCCCCAGTGAAAAAGGCTTTGTTATTGTTGTTCCCAGGGCAATTGCCCTGGGATTTCTTCGCACGAGCAGGCCCTCGGACGAAGTCTATGGCTTTATTAAACTAAAAATGCGTTCATATTCAACAAAAAACTTGGTATTGCGTAACATGAGATAATAAATAAAATATGCTAACTTAAGTGGCAACGTTTAACGCAACGCCGGTTGTTGCACTTGCTCTTAAGCGGTAACAATAACCCATTGCTGAATATAACCCTAATGAAGGAGGAAAGAGACTATGCCCAAGAAAATTCGTAAGGCTCTGGTTGCCGCGGCGCTGGCAGCCCTTGTCTTGAGCGCTGCATCTGCCGTACCGGCCAAGGCCGATATGACTGCATCTTATGCCCCTGACAGAGCCGGCGTCTATTCGTTTTATGCGGGCACATCCTGGATGTTGAATTGGCATCTTGGGGAGTACAGCACAATGGGGGAACAATATCACGGGCTTGCTTTTGAGATTACCAATCACAGAGATTCCGTCCGGGTTACTTACTCTACCCCGGATGCGTATGTAACCGGGGGGAGGGCCGGGCATACTTACTGGAACTGGTATGGCCAGGGATACCCGGTTACCGATATAAGCGGCGTGTCTACAATAGCACAAGTAAACGTTGGATTTAACATAAGTACTGGACAGGCCGGGCCAATGCCCCTAAGTTTTGGGCCGGTTACCTGGCAACAGCTGGCAGACTCGCCCGAGGTGGGTTCTCATTCATGGAGCGCTGGCGTCAGTTTCCAGGGATTGCCCCTTGGCTGGCACGAGCTTTGGGGGTGGTATAATGTTGTAGACAATGGCGCTCTTACAGGTTACGAGTGGTCTGAAGGGTCGCAGGCTTTCCCAAGCTACCCCAACTTTATGGCCGGATCTAATGAGCGGATTACCGTGACGGTTAGTCAAGCCCCCGAACCTGCCAGCATACTTCTCCTAAGTTCCGGTTTACTGGGTCTGGTTGGTTTAAAACGCAGGAAAAGCTAAATAAAAGCGCTTGTTTAGAAATTAAAGTCCAATCTTAACTATCACAAAAAAGGGTTAGAGAATTCTCTAACCCTTTTTTGTGCTTCGGGCAGAAATTTTTGAGTTTGTAGTAGGGTGGGCTCTGCCCACCAATTTTGGTTGCCATTACATTAGTTATGATCGGCATAATTACCAGGCGTTTCCCCTGTCACAATTGCCCGTTGGTATAATGCAAAAATATAAATTGACAATTTAACAATAAATTGACTCACCTTACGCAGATCCGGGTCTTTCGGCTTGTCCTCAAGCCGAAAGTGGATAGAGGAACGTTATCTCTGATGGTTTCGGGTTTGTGCCGCAACTCCCGATTTTGTCATTCCCACGAAAGTGGGAACCCAGAAGTTATTGATAATACCGGATTCTAAGTTTTCACGGGAATGACATTTTGAGAGATTTTGGGGGTTATTAATAGTTCCGGCACAGACTCGGTTTCGGCTTGGGGACAAGCCGAAACACCCAGTTGCGTAAGGTGATTTACTAATTTGGAACTGTCGGATAAGGTTTGGAAAAATTGGGAAAAATTAAAAAGATTATCTCAATATTGCGGATATGATTTGCAGATAAATTTGGTTAAGAAGGTTGCCTGATATTAGTTGTTTCGCCCGCCCATAATTATACACCCTCCCGCTATCAAATAGCAGAGAGCGGCGAGGTAGAAGACGTAAGTAAACCCTAAAAGCATAGCCAGAATCACGCTAACCACGGAGCCTAAGACGGTGGCCAGGGCGTTTAGCCCCCAAAGCCGGGGGATCTGTCCGGTTAAGCCCTGTCGGGCGGCCAATTTCAATCCCAGGGGGAAGGGCATACCCATCAGCAGGCCGACGGGCAAAAGATAGAGCCAGAGCAGGATTATTCTCAGGGGCAATCCATAAGCGATAGTGTGATTAAGGAAGGGATTCAGGCCGGACATGGTAATTAATACTAAACTGCCGAGGATAAAACAAATCCGGCTGATTTGGGAATGTGTCAATTTCAGGCGGCCGGAAAGATAGCCGCCGCAGCCGCAGGCCAGCAGTAAAAAGGCTAAAACGACACTTAAATTCAATTGCGGATAGCCCAGATAAAAGGAAAAGCGCTTGGTTAAGGCGATCTCGATCAGCATAAATCCCATACCCACTAAAGCAAAATAGACCGGGAAATAGCCGCCGCCGGTGGTATTTGAAGAGCGCGGAAGGAAATAGACAGCCCCGGCAATACCGGTAATAACCAATATTAAAAGGGCGAAGATTATTAACTTGCGCCGATAATTTAAGACCACTTCCAGGAAAAAGGGCTGGTTGTCGGTAGCCGGTGTTAGCTGGAAGGTGCTTTGGCCGATAGACTCCTGAGGCGTAGTTTTTCCGGCGGCTAGGCGATGAAAAAGCTCCCTGCCGGGTTGGCCGGGCAGATAATTGGTCTCCACCGGATTTTCAGCAAGCAAAAGAGTCATTTTTAGGTTGGTATCGGCGGGATAGGGGGTTTTTCTCACCAGCAGGGCGTAAAATGTCTCCGGCCAATAATTTTTGGACAATACGATTACATGGTTCATGGCCTGGGTGTGGTCAATCCCCTTTTCCTTAAAATGTTGCAGACAACTGAAAAGGAATTTGACCAGCAATTCCGGATAGTCGATAAAAATAGTCAATGTCCCGTCATCGTTCAGATGGTTGAAATATTGGTCGAAAGCCTCCTGGGTGAAAAGATAATTCTCCATCTGGGAAATGCTGCTCAAATCGGCGAAGGCGTAACTGTAAGCCAGATTGAGCACAATCCGATCGTAGCTTTGCTTGTCCTGCATGATAAAGCGGCGCCCGTCTTCCACCACCAGATTGACACCCGGCTGACGGTAAATATCGCCGTTAAATTCCCGCTCTTGTTCCGTCATGTTCACCACGGCTTGATTGATTTCCACCGCGGTTATCTTTTTTGCCCCGGCCCTCCGCGCCAAATAAACATCCTTGCCCCCGCCTGAGCCGATTACCAAAACACGCTCGTTGCTTCCCATTTGATAAGGGAAATAGGCCAACTCCCGCTTTAATTGAGCGGTATCGGATGCAGGGCGCATCATAATCGCTTCACTGGCGCCGTTGATAAAGATCCGCTTGCGATCCGGCTGCCTGGGCAATTCCACCAAATCACAGCGGGAATAAACATCCCAGGTGCTTCTTAGCCAATTGGATTTGATGCGGGGATGGCTCAGCAAAATTCCCAGCGGTGTTTTGCTCTGCCTTAGCTGATCGGGGCCGAGATTGAACAGGGGCTGGAAAAAGCTGTAGATTAAAATGATTAAGCTGGTAACGGGAACAGCCAAAGCCAGGGCTTGGGTGTTTCGGTTTGTTCCCAAGCCGAAACCATAAAAGGCAACGTCCCTCTGCTGGCTTTCACCTGAAGATGTCGTAGCGCGGGGCTTTAGCCCTGCAACCCCAGTGGCAGACCTAAAGGTCTGCGCTACATTTTTATGTCTCCTGCCGTGGAAAAGCAGGCCGAATAGTCCGGCCAAAAAGCTGATAAAAACCAGCGATTCGTGCACTCCCAGGTATTGAACCAGAGGAAAGGAGGCCAGACAGCCTAACGCCCCGCCGCTTAAATCCGCCCAATAGGTAAGACCGCTTTGTTCCGGCCGGATTTGATAAAGTCCGGCCAAAATTATCCCCGCCAGAAAAAAAGGCAGCAAACTAATAATCGCGCAACCATATATCCCCAGAATTGGGAAAAGACGGCTGAAGACGATTACCCCGGTCAATAAACTCAAGCCCAATCCGCTGAAAGCTAACCCGATTAAATCCGAATTGACAGTCGTATTGCCTTTATACCAGTTGAGAAATATCCCGCCCAGTCCCAAGCCCAAGATAGCTAAGGATATGATGATAAACAGGGTGTCATAGCCAAACAGCACCGAGAAAATGCGGGATAATAAGATTTCGTAAACCAAAACTATCAGACTGCAAGCGCAAGCGGTCAGGCCGGTTTTGGCTGAGTTTGGATTATTGGTGGACGGCATGTTTCCTTATATTGTAATTACCCGATTTATCGGGTACCACGGGCTGTACCTGATGAATCAGGTAACTACATTGCGACACAGTCTTAAATCGGCAGGCTGATAAAAAAGGTAGTCCCTCTGTTGACTTCGCTTTCCACCCAGATTTTGCCGCCGTGGGCGTTGATGATTTGGCTGCTGACCGAAAGCCCCAGCCCTAACCCGTTGGAATTGTTTTTGGTGGTGAAGAACGATTTAAAAATATTGTCGATATTTTCCTTGGGAATACCGATTCCGCTATCGGCAACCTCGACAATTATGCTTTTGCCGTTCAGGCGGGTATAGATTTTTAAGCAGCCGCCGTTTGCCATGGAATCGACGGCATTGATGATCAGGTTCATAAATACCTGCTTGATTTGATCGGGAAAAACAAAAACCGCCGGCATGTCGGGGAAAAAGTATTTTTCAACCAAGACATAATTATTTGCCAGATAAAGGCGGTTAATCTGTAAAATATCTTCCAGCAACTGATTAATGTTAATTAGGGATTTGCGTGTTTCACTGGGGCGATATAATTCCCTCAGCCGATATAATAACCGCCCCATGCGTTCAATCTCGCTGCGGCAAAGGTCGATGCTTTGCTTGAGTTTGTTATCCTGAAGGCTTTCCTTTACGTCCGCCAGCAAATATTCCAGCGAACAAAGCGGATTTCCCATTTCATGGGCCACCGATACCACTAAATTACCCAACATGCGCAATTTTTCCGAGTGCATCAATTGCAGATTAGCGTTTTTTAATTCCTCCGTTTTTTCCTGCACCATATGTTCCAAATTGTGGGTGTAATTACGTACCTGTTCCACCAGAAATTTTTCTTTGGTTATGTCTTCGCACATATTGAGCAGGCCGATAGGGGCGTATTTTTCATCACGCAGGAGGGTACAAACCAGACGAATGGTTTTAACTTCATTGGCGGTGTTGATTTCATAATCTACATCGGCTTTGTTGAGGGTGGAATTGATGACAAGCTGTAATTTTTCTAACAAAAACCTGTGATTGCAAATAAAATCGGGAAATATTTTCCCGTTAAGCTGATACCCGTGGTCACACCCATGTAATTTGGCGGCAATTTGATTGGCTGAAGTGATAATCCGCTCTAAATTTGTAGTAAAAATACCGATGGGTGCATTAACGAAAATATTTTCCAGATAGCCGGGTAAAAAATTTGTATACAATTTTTTTCTTTCTGCGCAGAGGTTAAAGCCAATACCGTTCACTTAAGCAAATACATTCCCTCTCCCTCTGGGAGAGGGCTAGGGTGAGGGTACCATAATTTAATTTTTTAAGCTTTTGTACCCTCATCCCGACCTTCTCCCAAAGGGAGAAGGGGCTTAAGTGAGCAGTATTGAGGGTTAAATCATCAGATCTGACTAACTAAAATTTACACTTTTAAGAAGAAAAAGTCAATTAAGTTATATGATTTACAGCGATTTTTTAACAGGGTGCAAACGGAGTCCAATATTGGGGGCATTAACTCAATTACACTTGTGTAACTATTTGTATTAGCACTACATATATGGTTATAAGTGTCATCGGAATCTTTACTCTTATGTATAGAGATTGTCATTGCGAGCTTAAGCGAAGCAATCTCGATTTTATTGTAGCGTCTGAGATTGCTTCGGCGATAAGGCTGCCTCGCTTTTGACAATTAAAACGTAATTTACCTCTATGAACGCAACTTGGTATCGGTATACTGCAATTTTAGAAATATACCAAAGAGGGTGACAAAGATGTCCGAAACTAAATTTAACTGGTTGTTTATACTGGTATTGGTTACTTCTTTAACGGCGGTCGGTTTTGCGGAGGGCAATCCAGCGCTGCAACTGGATATAGAGCGGGGTGGGTACGATTGGAATACCGAGACGGTAATGTCTGCGGATTACAATTTTACGCTGTATGCTTTGTTAAGTAGCGACAACCAGCTAAATCTCAATAATAATTATGTACTTTCGGCGGCTATTGTTCCTTATAAAGACCGTTATCGATTCGGTTCTTTTGTATTCAACGGCCAAATAATAAAAGATAGCGATATTTTTCCCGACGAGCAGTATTTTTCCAACAAGGGGATGAAAACATTAGAAGCGCATGCTGGATTTGAAAGCTCTTTTTATGAATATCCCTTTAAATTCAATGCTGCTAACAGGGCTACGGCCTACAATGTGCAAGACAATCCGGGTGGGATGCAAATAAACCCGTACGGCAAATTTTATTATTCGTCTTTTGAAGTAAATCTACAGGGAGTAAAAAAGGATTTTGCGCTGCATTTTGATCTTTATGGCGTCGGTAATCATAAAAAGTTGGTACATGCCCCTTTTTCTCATGACGCGCAAGGCCTTCCCATAATTCCCGAACCGGACAGTATCTTACTTTTGATCGGTGGGTTGGGCGTTATTTTCGCCCTCAGAAGGGGAAGATAACGCCTTTACGTCGTTCCATTTGTTTATTGATTCCTAAAACCGGGTTAACCCAATTTTTCCAGCATCCCCGCTAATTTTGCCACCCTTGCGCCTAATTCTTTACACTGCTTACTGGCCCGTTCATCGGGTGTGCCGATGGAAACCGGGCCGTAATGATCCCCCTTGGGTAAACCTTGAACGATCATGCCGTGCACAAGAAATATTTGCAAAATACCCAGAATAGTGGTTTCGTTGCCCCCTCCGATATTGGCCGATGAAGCAAATGCCGCGCCGATTTTGCCGTCCAATTTGCCGTGAAATTTAACGCTGGCGTCAAAAAGCCGTTTCAATTCATAGGCCATCATGCCGTAATATGTGGGTGAGCCGGCGACAATCGCGTCATAATTTAACAAATCCTCAGGCTCCATCTCGGTTACCGGTCTCACGTCAACATTTACTCCGGTAGCGGCAGCACCTTCTGCAATTAGTTGCGCCATTTTGGCGGTATTTCCGGTACGAGAATAATAAGTAATCAAGATTTTAGACACTATATTCCCCCTGTTTGTTTGATTGACGGTTGGTGGTTAAAAACTTTTTTACTCTTTACTCTTCACACTTTCCTTCGGTCTGCGTTTCCAGCGCTGATGCATCCAGATCCACTGCTCCGGCGCCTTGCGGATTTGTTCTTCGATCAAGTTGGTTAAAAGGGCGGTGTTGTGGAGAATATCCGCTTCTTTATTGCCGCTTAACTGTAATTCAAATATAGGCTGATAGCAAATTTTATGAGTATTATCCGATTGGCGGACGATAAAGGTCGGTACGATTGCCGCTCCGGTTACCATGGCCAATACTACCGGGCCTTTGGGAGTATAAGCGGGTTGTCCGAAGAAATCTACAAATACCCCGTCTACCTTGGTATCCTGATCCATCAATATGCCTAAAATATCATTCCTGGCCAGGGTGCTCAAGATTAAACGCTGTGCGGCAAACCCCTTTTCCCGAAGGATGGTATTGACGCCAACCTGAGAGCGTACGTCCAATAAAGCCCGGTTAATCCCTTCATTATTGACGCGGCGGGCGATAACATACAGCTTGTGCTTTGAGCAGAGAGCGATGTAAGCCCCTAAAAGCTCCCAATTGTCTAAATGCGCGGTAACGCAGAGCACACCCTTGCCGCGCGCTAACGCCGCTTCTAAGTTCTCCACCCCTTCCGCACTGGCGATACGGCGGATTCCCTCAGCGCCTAAGCGAGGCAGGCTGATTAATTCAAAAAAGGATTTACCCAGGTTTTGATAGCTTAACCGGGCGATTTTATTCAGCTCTTGCGGCGTTTTTTGCCCCTTCCAGGCTAATTGCAGGCTTTGCAGGGTTTTCTTGCGTTCCTTGCCCAGTAAATAAAAGGCAGCAAGGGCTAAATTTTCACCTATTTTTATACCCGACGGTAAAGATATTTTTTTAACCAGCCATTGTATAATACGTACTAATTGGAAAACAGAACCGCGAATAAGATGTTTTTTTAAGCTCATTTATGATTGCTATTTTAATAGTGGAGAAATCTAATACTAAGTTGCGTTTAAAAATGTAGTTACCTGATCCCCGTTTTTACGAGGACAGGTTTATCAGGTTCTTTCTGCCCAATGAATTGGGCAACTACATTGGGATTATTTTAAACGCAGCTTAGTATTAGGATACGCTACTATTTTTGAGCCAAGGTATCCCAAGAATACGGCTCCGACACTTAAGATAACTGAAAGAGCTACATTCATCATGGCTGTCCGGTATTCTCCGTCCCGCATTAGCTTAAATGTTTCAAGACTAAACGTGGAGAATGTTGTATAGCCGCCTAAGACGCCAATAAATATAAATAATCTGAGATTCGATGAAACGGCAAATCGATCAACAACGCCCCAAAGAAAACCGATCAGAAAAGATCCGGAGACATTCACAACCAGCGTATTTATTGGAAAAACTCCGCTTGAAAACCGACAATCAAGTCCGCCAATTTTGTATCGCAAAAGTGTCCCTATCGCTCCGCCTGCCCCGATAACAATAAACCTTAGCATATACTGATAATTCCTCCTATTAGTAAAAGTTATCAGCTTGTTGAGGCGGTTAATGGTGAACCCCATCCTGTTCTTATCATTTTAATAAACAATGGCGGAGAGGGTGGGATTCGAACCCACGGGGCACAATGTGCCCAACGGTTTTCGAGACCGTCCGATTCAACCGCTCTCGCACCTCTCCGCAAATGAAAGGGTGAAGAGTAAAGGGTGAAATTATTTTTTCTCCTTTTACCCCTCACTCGTTACCCTTCACTCTTATTTTGTCTCCGGGCTTTGAAAAAATCAGCCAGAATCCTACCGCACTCTTCACCCTTTACGCCCGACACCACTTCGATCCGATGATTTAACCGGTTATCATCCAAAATATTATACAACGATTTAATTGCCCCGGCTTTGGGGTCATCCGCTCCATATATCAAAGTAGAAACACGGGCAAGAATCAGAGCGCCGGCACACATTAGACATGGTTCCAGTGTAACATAGACCCGCAGGTCTTTCAACCGCCATTTATTTAATTTGGCGGATACCTGCTTTAATAATAAAATTTCGGCATGAGCGGTGGGATCGTTTAACGATTCCCGCAAATTGTGGGTTTTAGCGATTATATCGTTTCCCCAAACAGCAACCGCACCGATAGGAACCTCTCCTTTTTGTCCGGCAATCGCGGCTTCCCGGAGAGCCAATTCCATGTATAATTCATCAACCGGCATATTTTACCAATTAAAAAAGGCTACGAGGTTTCCCGTAGCCTTGCAATCTTGGTGCGCCCAGAGAGATTCGAACTCCCGGCCTACAGATTCGTAGTCTGTAGGTCTGCTACTATCGCCTTTATTTCTCGCTAGTTACGTTTTTGCCTTTTGCAACCATGCAACCAGAACCTAGTTTATCTATACTGTTTATGAGATGTTCAGCGGCGACATCGGCATAGATTTGGGTTGTGGTTACGTCTTTATGGCCAAGAATCATTTGAATAGTCCTGATGTCTACCCCAAGATCAACCAGGTGCGTAGCAACGGCGTGGCGCATCATATGAGGAGTTATTTTAAGATATTCTAATCCGGCCCTTTTTTTTGCCCGGCCGATTGCTTTTCTAAAATTATCGTAGGGTTTACCGGTTTTCGGGGAGATAAATACCCACCCGGAGACCGGGCGCTTACACTGCAAATGATGTTCCCGCAGGTCGTTTATGATCGCTTGGGAAATTGGAATTGTGATCACCCGCCCGCCTTTTACCTCTGCCTGAATTGTCTTCCGCTCAAAATTAATATACTCCCAGCGTAAGTGTCTTAAGTCGTGAGACCGTAAACCGGTGTAGTACATCACTTTAAAAATCAGCCGGTACGGGCCATCAAAAGCTTCTAGGAGTTTATCTATATCCGGTTTGTTCGGTACGTCCGGGAGCTTGCGATTATACGGCAGTAGTTCTATTTCCGGTTTTGCGAAGATGATTTTATTTTTCTTAAGCCAGGTAAAGATTCCGGAAAGATAGCATAATTCACAATTAACGCGCCGGGCACCTACCGGGCGTTTAAGGCGGACTGAAACAGTCGACAGCCGCCAGGTCTTATAACTATTAATTGATTCGTAATTAATGTCGCTAAGCTTTAGCTCGCCAAAATGCGACAGTAGCGGTTTTAAGGCAACCTGATAATCCTGAACAGTTTTTGACCTGCGATGATTTTTAGCCCAGTCCAGGAATTTAGGAATTGTGTCTTTGAGGGTGTCTAAGTTTTTAGGAGCAGTTTTCAGCGATTCGATTTTTTCTTTGTGCCAGGCTTCGGCCTCAGTGCGCGTGATCGGCACGTAGCTTTTTACGCGTTCACCGGTTTTCTCATCATAGGCGTAGACAGCTTTTTTTGTAGGCAGCAGGTAATGACAGCGCTTGCCTTTTTCTTTCCAGTCTATTTGCCAGCGATTTTGCCGATCGGGGCGTTGCCGTATGGCCATAAAACAACCTTTAAGCGTGTTTATGGGTTACCTGATCATGTTTTCTTTCATCCAGTTTTACGATAATCAGAGCGATAACGGCAAATAAAAGAATGCCGCCGCCCATAACATATAGCCACATGGTTAATCCTCCTGTTTAGGGTGAATAAAAAAGGCGATCATAAATGATGCCGAGGCAACAATAAAAACAACTGTAAAATCAAGCCATTGAGGTTTATCAGAAAAAACTTGCTTGCCTGCTCCAGCCGCAATGAAAATCTTGGCCAAATCAGCAATAAAATTGCTTAAGAATTTTCGCCTGGTATTTACCATTTTACGCCGCTTCCTTTTTCCGCCGCTCTTCAAGAAGTTGATTTAATAGTTTTTCTTTTTCAGTGTATTTTAAAACGTCTCGCTTTTTATCCTCGCTCATGCCATCCAGCATTTGCAGAATTTTTTCGGTGACGAGGTCAACAGAACTGCTAATCACTGGTTCCTTGCCAGTAAAAAGCCAATCAAGGGAGACATTGCCAACCTCTGCAATTTTAAAAATTATTGAAGCTGTAGGCTCTCTTTCTCCATTTTCATAATTTTGTAAAGCCCCCTTTGATATGCCCAGTTTCTTTGCAAAAACTTCCTGAGATTCCCCCAATATTTTCCTAATTTCTTTAATCCGGGTACCTGATAGCCACATTTATATGCTTTTTCTCTTGACTTTGGCCACAAACGTGGCTATATTTGTAAATAACCGCAAACTACCGCAAATAACCGCAAACAAAGGATAACAAAAATGGGTAAAACTGTAAAGCAAATTTATGACGTCGAGGTTTTGCGCGGGGCAATGGTACAACAGTTTTTAAACTATCAGCAGATTGCTGAAAAAACCGGCCTAAAATATCACGCTATTTACCGGATTTTTAATTGCACGCGTAAAAACAGAATCAGGAAACCGGAATTGATTGAACGGATAGCTTTGACTCTGAAGGTGCCACTTATAACGCTTTTTAAAGACTAAATATGAATACGCTTGACATGTTAAAAGCTTACGCCGCAGAAAACGGACTAAAGCTGGTGGTTGACGAAGACGCAGCAAATACTAAAATCACGGCAGAAAACATAGACCGGGCTTTTGCCCGGTCTAGCGCCGGTGATGATAAAGCATTAAGACAGCTCGAAAATGAGCCTGGTTTTTTTGAGTTTCTGGTTAAAAAACAAGCCATAAAAGCTTTACAAGGAGGTGATCCAGGTGTTCGCTTTGATTCTGAAGTTTAAGGATGAGGAGCCGTTTGTTTACAAAGTAAGCCATAAACTATCAAATTTGGAGCGGCATGTAGAGCATTTAAAGAAACTGGAGAATGTTGAGGAGGTGAAG
>JACRJN010000067.1 GCA_016235675.1 Candidatus Schekmanbacteria bacterium | reverse complement strand
CCCAGCCCTTCAGGGCTGAATTTCAGGGCATTAGCCCTGCGATGATGCTTCTCAATACTTTCAACGCGTTCCGTATTATTTCATGCGCTTTATCTCAGCCCTAAGGGGCTGAAAATGCGTGGCTGAAGCCACGGGACTACGAAACTAAATATTAATCAGCGCTAAAGCTTCGCTTCTGGTGGGTTCGGAGGTGCGGAAGAGGCCGCGGACGGCGGAGGTGACGATTTCCGAGCCGGGTTTCTTCACGCCCCGGATGGTCATGCACAGGTGGAGGGCTTTGACGATCACCAATACCCCTCTGGGGCGTAATCCTTCCATAAGAATATCGGCTAGCTGGGAGGTCAGTCTTTCCTGCAATTGGGGACGACGGGAGAGAATTTCCAGGACTCTTACCAATTTGCTCAAGCCTACGATACACCCGTCTTTGGGAATATAGGCGATGTGGGCTACCCCCTGAAAGGGCAGCAGGTGGTGTTCGCAGATGGAGTACATGGGGATGTCTTTGGCCAGGACGATCTCATCATGGCTTTCCCCTTCGATGGATTTGAGAATGCTCAGCGGGTCTTGATTTATGCCGCTGAACAACTCTTCATAGAGATGAACGATGCGCTGGGGGGTTTCGATCAAACCGGGGCGATTCGGGTCTTCGCCGATGCCTGCTAAAATTAGTTTAATCCCCTGTTCGATTTTTGCCGTATCCATCCAAAGCCTTTCTGAATATTTATTTTTCACCGCAAAGGCGCAAAGTACGCAGAGAAAACAATTTAATTATCTTCAATCATTCTTCTCTGCACCCTTTGCGTCTCTGCGGTGAAAAAATTTTAAAGTTCACTCAAAAAATCCCAATCTTGTCGATATATCCACCGCCGCTCTTTTCAGCAGCGGGATCAATTCATTCTCAATCCGTTCCTGCGGCATACGTTGAATGGGGCCGGAAATGCAGATTCCCGCCACCACCCGCCGGGTGTAGTCCCGAACAGGCGTGCCCACACATTTGACTTCTTTTTCCAATTCTTCATTATCGACGGCATAGCCTTGCCCTGCCACCTGCTTTAAATGTTCCATAAATACATTTTTATCGACAATGGTATTTTCCGTTAAAGGCGTCAGGGGGGTCTTACTTAAGAGTTGTTCGACTTCATCCACGGATTTATAGGCCAACATGACCTTGCCGACCGCGGTGCAATAAGGAGGCACGCGCACCCCCAGCCGGGGAACGATGCGTACCGAATGGGTAGTTTCCACCAAATCCACGTAAACTACCATCCCTTCCTGCAAAATCGCCAAATAGACCGATTCGTTGCAATGCACCTCGACATCCTTCAAAACCTCATGCGCCTGACGCAACAAACCCATCCGGCTGCGGAAAACTTCGCCCAGTTCGAAAATCTTAATGCCCAACCGGTAACAATTAGTCTGCTGATTCTGTTGAATAAAACCGCGGGATTCCAAAGTAGCCAGCAGGCGAAACACATTATTCTTAGGCAATTCCAGTGCCTTGCTCAGCTCTGTAACCCCCATCTCATCCGTACTGCCCTTGAAGGCTTCCAGGATGTCGATGGCATGAGAAACCGACTGAATTATATAATTATCCTTCTTTTTTTTCGCCATATTCGTTTTGTATGCCCCCTGTCAAACAGTGCAATTGTAGTTGCCCAATTTATTGGTAGCGTTCTCAACAGGAGACCCGAACCGTCAAAAGCGATGCAGCCTTATCGCCGAAGCAATCTCAGACGCACGCATGGAGATTGCTTCGCTTAAGCTCGCAATGACGCTTCAGGTCTCTGTGTTTCTACGCCACCAATTTATTGGGCAGAAAGAACCTGATAAATCAGGTAACTACAAAAACCGACCACAGTATAAAACAGCGTTTTGAATTTGTCAAGGCAAAGTTTGGGCCGGGAAATAACCAAGCGGATTTGTGGCGGGATTTGCCGATGAAAAATTACCTCTCACTTATGTATCTCATTGATTATTGTGCTATATATTTACTATGTTTCATTTATTGACCTTTCGGGAAAATGTCATACGGACTGTTCTATTTTTCAATAAGCGCTTTCGTTAACAAAGCCCTTCCAAATCGTCATCCAAAGAATTTTCAGGTCCAGGGACAGCGTCCAGTTTTCGATATAGTAAATATCGTGCTCTACCCGCTTTTCTATCGAGGTATTGCCCCGCCAGCCGTTGACCTGCGCCCATCCGGTTATCCCGGCTTTGACATGGTGGCGGCGCATATAGCAAGCTATTTCCTCTTTAAATTGATTGACAAAATAAGGACGCTCCGGCCGCGGCCCGACCAGGCTCATATCCCCTTTGAGAACATTCAACAGTTGCGGCAATTCATCCAGACTGGTCGAGCGCAAAATGCCGCCCAATCCGGTTCTGCGGGAATCGTTTTCCACCGCCCAGACCGGGCCGCTTTTTTGCTCGGCGTCCTGGCGCATACTGCGGAATTTATACATCCAAAAGGGACGGTTATCCATGCCTGTACGTTCCTGTTTATAAAATACCGGCCCCCGGGAAGTCAGTTTTATCAGGACGCCGATGATCAATAAAAGCGGAGAAAAGAGCAGTAATAGCAGACAGCTTACAGCCACATCTTCGATCCGCTTGACAAAGCGATTAGCCATGTGCTCCAACGCGCTTTGACTGAAACCGATTAAGGGAATCCCGTCCAGTTCGTCTATCGAGGCTTGATGCGCCATGACATCGTATATGTTGGGAACTATTTTAACCCGCACGCCGGATTTTTGACAGAGGGAGATAATCTCCACCATGCGCTGATGAGCAGCCATGGGCAGGGCGATAAATACCTCGTCTATATTGTTTTGCGCCAGCACGCCCGCCAAAATATCGCTGCCGCCCAAAACCCTTACTCCGGCAAAATTGCGCCCGATTTTACAGGGGTCATCGTCCAAAAAGCCTACAACCTTATAACCTAATCCCGGACAGGCTTCGATCTTTTCCTTCAACTGAGTTCCCAAATCCCCCGCTCCGATGATCAGGAGATAGCGCAAATTATAACCGCGGCTGCGCAGCCAATATAAGTAGGAGCGCGTCATCGTGCGTGAAATTTGCGCTAAAACAATATTGATTACCCAGAAATAAAGCACCACCAAACGGGAGTACATAAAATCGCGGTAAAAAAACATCATACCGGTAATAATAACCACCCCTAACGTGATGGACTTAGCCAATTGGGAAAACTCCTCCAGGCGGGCGCTTCCCCTTTTCGGCTCATAAAGCTTATTTTCCCGATAAATCAAAAGCCAGATGACATTGATATAAATCAGGAATGGTAAATAGGGATGTAGATTTTGCATTCCCTTGGTGACCGGGATGACAGGGTAGACAAAACGCAAATAATAGGCCAGCAGCCACGAGAGGGAATTAATAATCAGATCGTTGATAATAAACAGTTTGAGAAATAACTGACTGTGTCTTTTCAACATGGTATGTGCTCCCCCTTTCTGTATTGCCGGTATTTATCCTCAACAAAATCAGCCATTTTTTCTCTGAACACCTGTTCGCTGAAAGCCAAAGCGCCGTTCCGGACATGTGCCGCCGTAAAAGACATCTGTTCGAAACGCGTTATCGCATCGATCAGCGCATGATCGGTCTGCTCGTAAAAGAAAAGACCGCTGTCCGGCTCTTTGATCGTTTCCAAGGCGCCGCCCGCTCCATAGGCGATTACCGGACAACCGCAGGCCATAGCCTCCAGCGGCGTGATTCCAAAATCTTCCTCTCCGGGAAACAACAGGGCGCGGCAGGTGCGATAATGTTCCCGGATCAGTTCCCGGTCTTGATAGCCTAAAAATTTGATATAGCAAGACGCATGAGCTTGCAGACGCTTTGCTTCCACCCCGCTGCCGATAACGACCAGAGGTATTTTCAACTGATTACAGGCCATGATCGCCAAGTCCACCCGTTTATAAGGGACTAAGGCGGATACGATTAAGTAATAATCCTGCCGCGGTTTATCGTCCGGCGTATAATAATCGGTAGCTACCGGGGGATAAATCACTTCTGCCTGCCGCCGGTAATGTTTGTTTATGCGCTGCGCGGTATATTGCGAATTGGCGATGAAAAAATCCACCCGATCCGCCGAGACCCGATCCCAAACACGCAGGCGTGACATAAGCCCGGGGATGATCATTTGAGAAATTTTGCTTATCCGCTCAGGCTCAAAATATTGATAATACATTTCCCAGGCGTAGCGCATCGGGGTGTGAATATAACTGATATGACAAGTTCCCGGTCTGGTTATCACCCCCTTAGCCACACAGTGACTGGAACTGATTACCAAATCATACGGAGAAAGGTTGAATTGCTCGATGGCTGCGGGGAAAAGCGGCAAATACCAGGGATATTTGCCAAAACCCCCCGGCAGCTTTTGGATAAAAGAGGTTCTGACGGTTAAGCCGTTTATTACCGGCGAAATTTCATCAGGCTTATATAACAAAGTATACACATCGGCGTGGGGATATATATAGCACATTTGTTCCAATACCTTTTCCCCGCCGCGCATGCGTACCAGCCAATCATGTACAAGCGCTACCCGCACAGTCTTCCTCAAAAAATCTAATACTAAGTTGTGGTCAAAATGATACCAATGTAGTTGCCCAATTCATTGGGCAGAAAGAACCTGATAAATCAGGTAACTATACTTTTGAACGCAACTTAGTATAAAGGAGATTAAGATTGGGGTATATTAGCATATATATTACCTATAAAGCAACACATTAAGCTATAAAGTAACATATAGGTCATTACGGCGGGGCTACAAATAGACTAAGAATATATCCGTAAATAACTTTTCCCTCTTTGGCAAAGAGGGGTTGGGGAGATTTTCAAATTGAATCTAACTTTAAGTAATTATTCAAACACGACATATTGTCAAAAGATTAAATTCTTTATGGAAATTACAATCTGCAAATCCCCCTTAATCCCCCTTTGCTAAAGGGGGAAACCAAAGGTAACGGTTATTTACGGATAAGCTCTAAATGCTCAGGATGGTAAGTGGAGAGAAATAGCAGCAGATAATCCTGCAAATGGCGGGTGATGAGGAAATTCCGGCGTATATGCTCGCGCCCGTTTTTCCCCCAGCTTTTGGGCATATTCGGGATAATTCAGTATGGTTTCGGTGTGAGGACACGCTGAAACATCAATTGGTGGGCACAACCCGCCCTACTCCTGTTTATGCTGCATAATCACGGTGTGAACCGGGAAGGGGATAACTATATTTTCTCGTTGGTAGCGCTCGTGAAGCAACTTGACGAAATTATGCTTGATTAGATACTGGTCGACGTATTCCTTCGCCCGCATGATTACGGTAAATTGGATGCTGTGATCGCCAAAAGTGTGATAACGGATAAAAGGCTCGAAATTTGTCACGGCTCCGGGTGTGGTCTGCATGATTTCTTTAGCTACGGCGATGGTGACTGCTTCCACCTTTTGCAGATCGCTGTCATAATCCACGCCCAGATTGACTGTAACCGCCAGTTCCTTATTCGGCTGATGATAGTTGGTGACGATGAAGGAGGCCAGTTTGGAGTTGGGCAAAATTATCATGTAATTGGCAAGGGCGCGGATTTTGGTGCTGCGCCAGTCCATGTCGCTGACATAGCCTTCTTCGCCCGATTCCAGTTTGATATATTCGCCGATCTTGATTTGCCGGGAAAGGGTAATGTAAAACCCGGCAAAGAAATTGGCCAATGTATCCTGCAAGGCTAAAGCCACTGCCAAACCGCCGACGCCTAAGGCGGTAAGCAGGGGAGTAATCGAAATACCCATGGTGTTTAAAAGGATCAGGACGCCGATGCCGATGATAAACCCGCGGGCGATATTCTGGGTAAGACTGGTGACGGCTCCGCCTTCGGCTTTTAATTGGGCGCGATAGGCGATCAGCTTGCTGCAAATATTGGCTAAGGATATGGTGATGGAGACAATCAGCAAAACCAGGATGATCTGGCTGCTCATCTGGACTAAATTATCCGGTAACGCCGACATTTTCAGGCCGATATACATACCGATGGCCAACCACCAAAGCATAAAGGTGCCGCGCAACACTTCGATGACAATGTCGTCATATTGGGATTCGGTTTTCTGCGCCAGTTTATGCAGGTAGGTAAACAGCAGTTTGCGGATGATCACGCCGGAAAAGATCACGATGATAAAGAATATTAATGACGGCAGGAATTCGAATAAATAGTGCATCTTTTCCCCCTTGAACACCGGAATTTTTTAACCACGGAATACACGGAAATACGGAAACACGGAATTGATTTTATCCGAAAATAAATCTCACAATGGGTGTTTCGGCTTGTCCTCAAGCCAAAAGACCCAAACATAATATTTAATTTATTTTCCGTGTTTCGTCGCTTCCGTGTTTTCCGTGGTTAAATTCTTTATGTTACGGTGCTTTTCAGCGCTTCCGCCTGGTGTTCGGTGATCAGGGCGTCGATTAATTCGTCCAAATCGCCTTCCAGGATCAGGGTCAGCTTGTAAAGGGTGAGGCCGATGCGGTGATCGGTGATCCGGTTTTGGGGGAAATTATAGGTGCGGATACGCTCAGAGCGATCGCCGCTGCCTACTTGCAGCTTGCGGTTTTGGGCGCGTTCCTGCTCCTGTTCCATCTGCTTTTGCTCCAATAATCGGGAGCGCAATACTTTAAGCGCCTTGGCTTTGTTTTTGTGCTGGGATTTCTCGTCCTGACAGGTGACGACCAGGCCGCTGGGGATGTGGGTTACCCGCACCGCCGAATCGGTGGTGTTGACGCTTTGCCCGCCGGGGCCGGAGGAGCGGTAAACGTCGATCCGCAACTCATGGGGATCGATTTGTATGTCCACCTCTTCCGCCTCAGGCAAGACCGCGACCGTAACCGCTGAGGTATGAATTCTGCCGCTGGCTTCGGTGACCGGGATGCGCTGCACCCGGTGTGTACCGCTTTCGAATTTCATACGGCTGTAAACCTGGTCGCCCTCGATCAAAAAGATCACTTCCTTAAACCCACCGATGCCGGTGGGGCTGGAACTCATCAATTCAATGCGCCAGCCGAGTTGTTCGGCATAGCGGCAATACATGCGGAATAAATCCCCGGCAAACAAGGCCGCTTCGTCACCGCCGGTACCGGCGCGGATTTCCAGGATGATGTTCTTGGTGTCGTTAGGGTCTTTGGGCAACAATAACAGGCGCAGGGAATTTTCCAAATGCTCCCGTTGCTTCTTTAAACTGGCTAATTCCAGTTTAGCCAGTTCCGCCATTTCCGGGTCGGAGCCTGCTTCGTCCTCCATTTTTTGCGTATCTTCAAGTTCCTGCAACACCTTTTTGTATTGGCGATAGAGGATGACCAAGTTATTGATTTCAGCGTAGGCTTTGGCGTATTTCTGAAAGCTTTCCTGGTTGGAGATAACCGCCGGATCGCTCATCAGGCTTTCCAATTCGTGATGTTTATTTGCTATTTCCTGCAATTTATCCAACACGTGCGGACTCCTTTTCCAGGGCAAGGGCTTCCTGGAGGGCACGTATCGCGACCTCGATTTGCTCCTCATTCGGTTCTTTGGCGGTCAGTTTTTGCAGCCATAAACCGGGAGCCATAAAAACCCCCCATATCGGGCCGGCATTTTTCCGGGTGCCCAGTCTGGTGACCTCAAATGATAGCCCGGAAATCAGGGGCAGAAAGATGATCCGATACAAGGCTTTCATGGCAAGATCAGTTTCCTTGGGCACTAAGGAAAATACCAGTATACTAATTACCATGACTAAAAGCAAGAAGCTGGTGCCGCAGCGCGGGTGCGCGGTGGAAAATTTTTTGGCGTTGGCCGGATTCAGTTCCTGACCGGATTCATAATTTGAAACGGCTTTATGTTCTGCTCCGTGATATTCGAAAATCCGGCTGATGTCTTTCATTAAGGAGACGACGCCAAGATAGATTAAAAAAATACACACCCGGATAATGCCGTCCACCAGGTTGAAAAAAAGGGAACTTTGGTTGATAAAGGTCAAAAAGCCTTTTAGAAAATTGGTAATGAACAGCGGCAAGAGAAAAAACAAGCAGATACTTACGCCAAGCGCAAAAAGCAAAGTTGCGGCCAGCGTTACTCCGCCGATTTCCTGTTGCTGCCCCTTTTTGTCGGTCTCGCCTTCCAATGCTACATTGGCGGAATAATTAAGGGCGCGGATTCCCATAATCATGGATTGTATCAAGGCCACGGTGCCGCGCAGCAAGGGTTTGGAAAATATCGGCCACGAGTCTGAGAGAAGTTTCAGCTTCTCGTTTTTTACTACGATTTGTCCTTGCGGATTGCGGACGGCGATGCTCAAAGAATGCGGGGCGCGCATCATGACCCCCTCGATTACCGCTTGTCCGCCGATTTTTAGCTCCAAGATGAGTTACCTATAGATTTAACCACGGAAGGCACAGAAAACACGGAATTGTATAAAATAAATTCCTGAAAAACTTCTTCTTAGTTTTTTCTGTGCTTTCTGTGTCTTCAGTGGTTGATAAATTGTTGTTTTTATAGTCCCGCTACCCTCAAGCGCTCATCCATTTCCGTAAACAGGCGTTTGATTTCCGCTTGTTTGCCGCAGCTTAACTGCCCTTCCGGGCAGGGTTTGGTCAGACAATTGGGGCCGCATTTTTGAAAGAGCAGGGGGGCGACAGCCTTGACACGTTCCAGCATCAGCATGGCCATTTGGCGGATTTCCCATTGGGCGCGCATACAGCAGCGCAGGGTGAAAAAGTGATGCAGTTCACGGGCGTTCATGGTGACTACGATCTTGGTTTCGCAGGCATTGGGCAGGACATAGCGGGCGTCTTCCACCGCTACGCCACAGGCCACCAGATCATCATATAATTTCTGGCATTCCCGCATCATCTTGTCGAAGGCTTCTTTGGCCTTTTCATTATCCGCGACTGTGGGCGGGACGATATAATCGAATTGCCCCTTTTCCTGGACATATCTCTGGCTTTGCTGGGAATAAGAGGCGATGCGGTGTCTCACCAGTTGATGGGATGTTACTCTGGATATGCCTTCGATCCCGAAGGTAAAGGTAGCATGTTCCAGTACCGAAGTATGTCCCATCGCGGTGATTTTATTGAGGAATTTTTCTATATCGCTACTTGAATTTTTTTGTTTTAAATCCTCAATCCCTAAAGGCGAATAGCAAAGTTTGGCCGCCAGTGCGACCGTTTCTTCCGGCTGCGGGGTATGCTTTAACAGTATGACGTTTAGAGGCATTGAATCAGGCTCCGGGCTTCAGGCTTTAGAGGACTCTCGTATGTCATTCCCGAATGAAGTTATCGGGAATCTGGTTTTAAATTCAACACCATATCCCCGATAAAGGCGTTCGGGGATGACAACACCAATCCCTTAAGTCAACAGCATTGGGGGGCATTCCCCCGCTTTTGATGTAGGGGATATTCCTGCGTCTACCATGTTGGGGATGAACCCCAGCGCTACATTTCATAAAAATTTATTCAGCGGAATTATTTTCGTTACCAACCGGCACAGCGACGGCTTCTTCCGTTTGTTTTGTGCCCTTACCTTGCCTCTTCCAATCCGAACCGTAACGGGTTTTGAAACGTTCGACACGGCCTGCGGCATCGATAAATTTCTGCTTGCCGGTAAAGAAGGGATGGCAGGATGAGCAGATTTCGATATGGATATTTTCTTTGGTGGCTTTTGTTTTGACAATATTACCACAAGTACACGTAATATTTGTTTCCTTGTATTCCGGATGTATGCCTTTTTTCATTAATTTCTCCTTACATTTTAAACAATGGACTTAATTTTAACCACGAAGCGCACAAAGAACACGAAGGATAAAAACAGGTTAGAAATTTTTGACTTTCTTCGTGATCTTCGTGTGCTTCGTGGTTTGAAACTAATTTTCTGAAATTAAAACTCTTCCACCTGGGTCATTGCTTCCAAAAACTCGGTATTGGATTTGGTACGTCTTAAGCGTTCCAGTAACAATTCCATCCCTTCCACAACGGATAGCGGGGAAAGAATTTTGTGCAAAACCCACATACGGTTCAGTTCTACCGGATTGAAAAGCAATTCCTCACGGCGCGTGCCGGAACGGTTAATGTCGATAGCCGGGAAGATGCGTCGTTCCACCAGGCGGCGATCCAGATGCAATTCCATGTTGCCGGTACCTTTAAACTCTTCGAAAATAACATCGTCCATCCGGCTGCCGGTGTCAATCAAAGCGGTGGCCAGAATAGTCAAACTGCCGCCTTCTTCAATCTTGCGGGCTGCTCCGAAGAAGCGTTTGGGGCGATGTAAGGCGTTGGCGTCGATGCCGCCGGACAGAATCTTGCCGCTGGCCGGGACTACCGTGTTGTAGGCGCGGGCCAGACGGGTGATACTATCAAGCAGAATAACCACCTCATGTTTATGTTCTACCAATCTTTTAGCCTTTTCAATCACCATTTCGGCTACTTGAATGTGACGCTGCGCCGGTTCGTCGAAGGTGGAACTGATGACCTCGCCCTTGACGGAACGCGCCATGTCGGTAACTTCTTCCGGACGTTCATCGATCAACAGAACGATTAAGGTGATCTCCGGATGATTGACGGCGATGCTGTTGGCGATGGTTTTTAACAGGATGGTTTTTCCGGTGCGGGGCGGTGCGACAATCAACCCGCGCTGCCCCATGCCGATAGGGGTGATCAAGTCCATGACCCGCATTTCCATACCGGAGCCGGTTGTTTCCAACTTAATGCGATTTTGCGGAAAAAGTGGGGTGAGGTTGTCGAAAAGGATTTTGTCTTTAGCTTTTTCCGGGCTTTCAAAATTTACCGCTTCCACTTTCAGCAGGGCAAAATAACGTTCGCCTTCTTTCGGCGGTCTGATTTGACCGGAAACGGTATCGCCGGTTTGCAGGTCGAAACGTCTGATTTGGGACGGGGAAACATAAATATCGTCCGGGCCGGGCAAATAATTATAGTCCGGGGCGCGCAAAAAACCGAATCCGTCGGGCAGGGTTTCCAAGACCCCCTCGCTGAAGATTAACCCATTAGCTTGAGTTTGCGTTTCCAGGATTTTGAAGATCAATTCCTGTTTGCGCAGATTGCCGGTGCCGGTTATTCCCTGATCACGGGCAATCTTGTTTAATTCGGACATGGTTTTATCTTTTAAGTCCGCTATGTTCATTACACTATCTGAGGCCAAGAAAAACCCTCCTTATATTATTTTTTTATTGGCTGGTCAATGGATATTTTTAAAGGAATTAAAAACCAAATTACTGTATTAATGATTTATGGTCAAAAGGCAGTTTAATGAGAACCTTGGCAAGATTTATCGGGAACTCTGCTTTGGATATTAAACCTCTGGCAAGCTAAAGCGGAAGAGGTGAATTTTTACTGCGCGGCCAATGGTAACGTTAATTATAGTTGGGTATCCATCCCATAGAACGTTACGGTATATTAAACCGGATTAATTCCTTTAAATGACGATACCGGGGTTATTATTTTGTAATTAGGATATGGTGCCGAGAGCCGGAATCGAACCGGCACGGAGACTAAGCCCCGAGGGATTTTAAGTCCCTTGCGTCTACCAAATTCCGCCATCCCGGCTTTGAATTGTTATGTATAAGCGGTGGAGGCGGCATCCGGATTCGAACCGGAGAATAAAGGTTTTGCAGACCTCTGCCTTACCGCTTGGCTATGCCGCCATTAATTTGGAGCGGGAAACGGGATTTGAACCCGCGACCCTCGCCTTGGCAAGGCGATGCTCTACCGCTGAGCTATTCCCGCGCTCAAATACGCACAAAGACTAACAAAAGTTGCAAACCTTGTCAAGTACAAATTTACTATTTATTAATGAAGATAAATATCAGGCGAAAAGCAATCAGTTGGCCCGTCACTGCAAGGTTTGGAAGATTGGGGAATGGAATCAGGCATAACAAAAGACCCCCAATAACTGTTTAATGAAGAAAATTTATTAGTTTTATCCTGTTTGAGTCTGAATTTTATTTTCAAGGGTAATCTCCATTTTAGTGAGGTAGTTGCAAAAGTGTCATTCCCGCAGCGATTCCCCGTTTTCACGAGGACAAGTTTGAGCGGGAATCCGGTTTTAACTGCTTGAAAAACCATATCCCCGATAAAGGCATTCGGGAATAACAGATACTTTTGCAACTACCTCTAGTGATTTGAGGATTACGGCCCAGGTCCTCTTTACCGGATATGGACGGGATAAATCAAAAATCGAGATGCGTTTGATTCATTTTAAGTATTTATGCAATAATCAGACCGAAAATTTGTTTGCTGATTTATTGGCAGCGTAGAAATTCAGAAACCTAAGCAATAAATTTGTTTCGGCTGAAATTGGTATTGTAATCTGCCAATAGTTGTGTTAAAGTCAAAATGTGATTAATATTAATAGGAATATTTTTCAAAAACTGCTTTGGTTCCTTGCCGAAAATACAGTTCCCGTCGCCCACCGGGGATTATTAAATCAATTCATGTTTTATGGTCTTGAGAGGCTAACTTAATATGAAATAAATTTTTAGGAGTGATATTTAGTGAATGCCAGAAATCTATCGTTGTGGTTGGTAATCGCCTTAGTGGTGATTCTATTATTCAATCTTTTCAGTCACCCGATGACGACCAGCAAGGAAATAGTTTTCAGTGAATTTATGCAGATGCTGGAAAAGGGGGAAGTCAAGGAAGTTACCGTACAGGAACAGGAAATTAAGGGTATAGATAAATCCGATAAAAGTTTTCAGGTTTATACCCCCAACTATCCGGAATTAATAACCAAATTACAAAATAAACAGGTACGGATTATAGCCAAACCGCCTGATCAAAGTCCTTGGTACATCGGTTTATTGTTTAATTGGTTTCCGCTGATTCTGTTCATCGGGATTTGGCTTTATTTAATGCGCCAAATGCAGACCGGAGGCGGCAGGGCTTTATCCTTCGGCAAAAGCCGGGCGCGTTTATTGCCTGCCGATCAAAAGCAGAAGGTGACTTTTGCCGATGTAGCCGGTGTGGATGAGGCGAAAGTTGAATTGCAGGAAATTATCGAATTTCTAAAAGAGCCCCATAAGTTTCAAAAATTAGGCGGTAAAATCCCTAAAGGGGTTTTGCTGATGGGGCCTCCGGGTACCGGCAAGACTTTACTGGGACGGGCGATTGCCGGTGAAGCGGGTGTGCCCTTTTTCAATATCAGCGGATCGGATTTTGTCGAAATGTTTGTCGGCGTCGGGGCTTCCCGTGTGCGTGACTTGTTCGAACAGGGCAAGAAAAATGCCCCTTGTATTATATTCGTCGATGAAATCGACGCGGTGGGACGCCATCGCGGCGCAGGTTTGGGCGGCGGTCACGATGAGCGGGAGCAGACCCTTAATCAGTTGCTGGTCGAGTTGGACGGTTTCGAATCCAACGAAGGTGTAATCATGATCGCGGCCACCAATCGTCCCGATGTTTTGGACCCGGCGCTTCTGCGTCCGGGACGGTTTGATCGCCAGGTTGTAGTTCCACGTCCGGATGTCAGAGGGCGTGAGGGGATTTTAAAGGTGCATGTTACTAAAGTGCCGCTGGGCGATAATGTGGATTTGAGTGTGCTGGCCAGGGGAACACCGGGATTTTCCGGGGCTGATTTGGCCAATCTGGTCAATGAAGCGGCCTTGTTTGCAGCGCGCATGAGTCGTGAAAAGGTATTAATGGAGGATTTTGAGGCTTCAAAGGATAAGGTTTTGATGGGTGTGGAACGTAAAAATATGCTTATCAGTGAACCGGAGCGCAAGAATACCGCCTATCATGAGGCCGGCCATACCTTAGTAGCAAAATTATTACCCGGTACCGATCCGATTCATAAAGTGACGATTATTCCCCGCGGCCTCGCTCTTGGTTTGACCCAGCAATTACCGGTAGATGAAAAATATACTTATCCGCGTGACTTCTTGCAGAATGACATTGCTATTTTACTGGGCGGGCGGGCGGCTGAACAAATTGTGTTATCCGAGATGCGCACCGGTGCCGGTAATGACATCGAACGCGCAACTACCTTGGCGCGCAAGATGGTCTGCGAATGGGGGATGAGCGATAAAATCGGCCCTCTTACCTTTGGCAAGAAAGAGGAACAAATATTTTTGGGACGGGAATTCGCTCAGCATAAGGATTATAGCGAGCGCACGGCTGAATTAATCGATGAGGAAGTTAAACGTATCGTTATCGAGGGCTACGATTTAGCTAAAAGGCTTCTACAATCGAATTTGGAACAATTACATGCTTTGGCTCTGGCTTTGTTGGAACGGGAAGTGTTAGACGGCCCGGAAATTGATGAGGTTTTACGGATTGCCCGGCAGGGTGTAGCTGCTTAAAAAGATGGTAAAATAATGATAGGTAGCGATTGGGGGGATTATCCCATAAGCGCTAAGTTGTTTTCAATTCCCTCCCCCTTGAGGGGGGAGGGCTAGGGTGGGGGTGATTCGGAATTTATGAGTAGTGTCAAAGCTAGAGAGTTGCGGAAAAACTTAACAGATGCCGAGCGAAAATTGTGGCAAATGCTTCGACTAAAACAAACT
>JACRJN010000071.1 GCA_016235675.1 Candidatus Schekmanbacteria bacterium | reverse complement strand
CTGGGGCCGGAAGATGTTATCGAAATCTCGGTCTGGAAAGAGCCGGAACTTACCAAGCAGATAGTGGTGCGTCCCGATGGTAAGATTACCTATCCCTTGATCGGCGAGATCCAGGCAGCAGGGCTGACGGTCAAAGATCTGCAAAAAGAGATCAGCAAACGTCTGGAAAAGTTCGTAACGGATGCCAACGTTACCGTGATCTTGCTTAAGGCGCAGCACTACAAAATTTACGTGACTGGGAAAGTGAACAAGCCAGGGGATTTCATTGTGGGGCGGCCGACCACGGTGATGCAGGCCATCGCCATGGCCGGCGGGTTGACCCCTTTTGCTGCCCCCGGCTCCATTGCCATTTTGCGGCATGCGGGTGGTAAAGAGGAGGTCTATCCGTTCAATTATAAAGCGGTGTCCCGGGGGCAGTCTTTAGAGCAGAACCGCGTCCTGCTGCCGGGGGATGTGGTGGTAGTGCCCTAAATAAATTGCAGGGGGAGCAAGATTTATGGGCACCAAAGCCTGGGGGGCAGCGGCACTCCTAGTGGCAGCGTTGTGGGTTGATTTCGGCCTTGCGGCTGATTGGTCGGTGGTGCCTTCCATCAATGCCAAGACCGAATTTAACAGCAACTTAAATGCCAGTTTTGATAATAAGTTAAGCGATTATATTTTTACCCTGACCCCGGCGACCGAGTTCAATTACACCACGGAAGCCAGCCAACTCCAAGGCCGTCTGGGTCTGACCGGGTTGAAGTATATCAGCCACACCGAATTTGACCACGTTGATCAGAGTTATCAGATAAACGGGCAATACCGTTTATCCCCGCGCTGGAACCTTATCCTGAACAGTTCATTTATCGTTGATTCTACCCAAACACAGGAGCTGTTGGCTTCGGGTTTGATTATGAACCGCACCCCCCGGCGATCTTTCACGGTTGGGCCGGGAATTACCTTTAACGTGACGGAAAGACTGGGTGCTACGGTTAATTACACCTTCAATCAAGTCAACTACCAGGATCCGCAATTTCAGAATTACATCAACCAGGCTGTGGGGCTGAACCTGACTTATCCTCTTAAGAATCAGAAGACCTCGCTCCTCGGGAACATCCTTGGCCGGGAATCCCGCTACCCCTCCCAAGGCAACATCTTCCGGTCCTTGGGAATTAACCTGGGAGCGAAACATATGTTTTCTGAAAATTGGGAGGCCAATTTTCTGGGGGGAGTGAACATTTCTTTTTTAGATTTTCAAACCCAGGTTGCTGATCCGGATCAATCTCCCTTCTTCATTACGATAAAGCAAGCAAGGCAGCAGGAGACGAATCTGAGTCCCTTCTTTAATGTGTCCACTACCCGGCGCTGGACCAATCTGTCGATCACCGGCGGCTATGCTCTCGATCAATCAGCATCGGCTTTTGGAAGCATATCCGAAACGAATCGGCTATTCTTAAACCTGAATTATAATTTTAGCGAAAAACTGTCCGGTAGCTTAGGCGGTATTTACAATCTAAGCAATCAGGTGTCCCAGGAAGATAACTTTCAGAGTGACAATTTGAGCGTTACGTCTCAGGTAACCTACCGGGTTACAGAAAAATTATCAATGGCGCCTGGTTACCGATTTAGCCAGCAGGATGATATCACCAACAGCAGAAGCGCCAAAGTTCATAATGTTTGGCTCATGCTTACTTATTCCTATCCGATTCATTATCAAAAATAGGATGTTATTGAGGAAGAGACAAGAGAAAATTAAAGGAGTTGTGCACCCCAATTATTGCAAATGGCCCGGTGGGGGAAGGGTGCTCTGGATTTTCAGCATTTCCTGCGGCTGTGTCTGTCCCAATATCTCCTGGGCCAGCCGAGTGGAATAGATTTTGGCGCCGCGCCGAGACAAGTGAAAGCCATCGGTGTAATCACCCGGGTTAAGTCCATCAATAGAACGGCAGTCCAGTAGAATTCCACCCGCTGAGACGATGGCTCCCCTCAGGTCATCGGTGATCTTATAACTTTCTGGTAAGGGCATAGCGACAAAAACCATCTTCGTCCGTCTTTCTCTCGCATACGTAAGGAGTCTGGTTAGTCGCTCATATTTATGCGGTGTGGAACGCGAGTCTTGCGAACGATTATTGATTGCCCGGTTGAGGGCTTGGGCAGATTCGCGGTATGCTGGGATCATCGACAAAAGAACATTCTTTATGCGTTCACGATTGCTATAAAATCTCGATACCGCACTTAGTAGAAAATCAACACGATCCCCCATATTAAAGATGTCACAGGTGAAGGCTTCTGTCATTGCCGCCAGGCCGCCAAAATATCCCCCTAGACGGTCAACATGGAGTGTATTCTGGTCACTAAGCTGGTTACGCACAAACCCGACCACGACTAAGTCTATCGGGACATGACCAGGCCCTATTATATATCGAAATAAATAATACCAGTCCAACATCGTTGTATCATCCGGATTTACTCTTTGGAAAGAAGCTGCCGTTCCGCCCTGGATTTTCCAGATATGTCGAAATACCTCCAGATCGATACCTTCTCTAGTAAGCGAGTTTCCTAAAAACAGAATGTGTTTTCCCTTAGAATTCCCTAAATTATTTAGAATCTGCGGAATACCCTTGATATGTTGTATATCCACGGAGAGCCGCTCTTGGAAAAAACGGATCCCGAGCTCCATCAACCCCAAAAGGCAGATGACAGCCATTATGACCTTTAATTCGCGATTAAAATTGGAAGTAGATAAACTCATGGGCAGTCGCTGGAGGGAATAAGATCAACATAATAATGAAATAAGAATACACTACTGATCGGAAACCCCAATGTTCTGTTAATAATACAATAAGATTATTTCGTGAATCGGCCCACCACTCATAGATAAATAGCGGTAAAACATAAAATACCATCAACCAGAGTATTGATATCACAAGAGGTGTAATAGTATGATTCGTGGCTATCAATTTCACAAAAAGCATAACTTGCGTCATGTTCTCTGCCCGAAAGAGCAACCAACCAAAACAAATCAGGTGGAACGTTAAGACTACCCGCCACATCTTACTGAGAAAGCCAAGATTCGTGTGCGGCATTTTCCTGGCTCCCACCAGACGATAGGCACATAAAAGGAAGCCATGAAATGCCCCCCAAAGTAGAAATGTCCAGTTCGCTCCATGCCATAAGCCACCTATGATCATAGTGGTGAGCAGATTTTGATAAGTCTGGGCTTCCCCCTGTCGGCTTCCTCCCAAGGGGATGTAAAGATAGTCGCGAAGCCATGTAGACAAACTGATGTGCCATCTTCTCCAGAAATCGCTCGGATTTATAGCCAGATATGGAGTACGGAAGTTTAACATCAAGTCCACCCCCATCCATTTCGCCAGCCCTTGAGCAATGGAACTATATCCGGAAAAATCCGCATAGATCTGCCAGGCAAAAGCGTAGATACCTACCAAGCACTCAAGGCCAGTAAGATCATTACGTCCTGAGCTAAAGGTGTAGTTGACAAGAGATGCTAAATTGTCGCCGATCACGATTTTCTTAAAAAGTCCTAAAAGAATATGATACAGCCCCTCTTGAAAGTCATTGCTTCGGAAGATTCGTGGAACCTCCAACTGCTTTAGTAAGCCCCGACCGAGTGGATCATGTTCTTTGGTGCCGGAGCGCATGATGGGTCCGGCTACGAGGTGGGGAAAGAAAGCAACATAAAGCGCGAAGTTCCAAAGGTTTTTTGCGGGTTTGGTCACCCCCCGAGCAATGTCCAGAACATAACTCATACTTTGAAAAGTATAAAAAGAAATCCCCACTGGCAAAATAACATTTAAAACAGGAAGAGATACAGGGATACCGATAGCAGTTAGTAGCACACTGAATTCGCGAGAAAAAAAGTTATAATACTTAAAGACCCCCAAAAGTGCCAGGTTCACTATAACAGAAATGCAGACATAAAATTTTCTCTGGGACCCAATGGGGGTCGAGTAAATCACATGGCCGAGCGTATAATCCATTAATGTGGAAATTGCAATAATCGGCAGAAAACGCCAGTCCCACCAGGCATAAAAAAAGTAGCTAGCAATTAACAGGAATATAGTCTGTGGTCGATGGGGAAGCAGCCAGTAAATGGGCAGGACAACAGCAAAGAATATCCAGAAAGTCCAGCTATTGAAGAGCATTAGTGGAAATTATATTTGTGGCGGAGCTCACTTATGAAAGGCGCAACCGCTGACATGACTCCAAAGACTTAGCTCCCGATTTTGGGGGACAACTTATTGATTTATTAAGATTATAAGCCCGTCTTGGACGCCTCAGTCAAAAAGAGTTTTTTAGGCTCTTCTCAGTAAACAGACCCCAAACATCTCCGGAATTATATATCAAAAAAAAATTAATGTGACAATTACCTAACTTATTCTGAAAAAAACTTTCATGTTTTTTTTTAAGATGCCGATATACTTAGCGAGGCAAGGGGTAAGGAATGCCCCTTTCCTTTCTCAGAAGCGAAAAGGCAAACCATTCGTGAGGATGGGGCGCAAAGCCACGGGTCTTCTCTCGAGGGAAGATAGCCGGGTTGCCGAAATCTGAGGCCACAAACATGGACTTTCCCTGGTGGCCTCGGGATTTAAGCGGGAGGCTACCATGAAAAAAATCCGTGTCGTAACTTTATCCGCGTTATTATTCTTGTTGCTCCCCCAACTTTGCTGGTCTGCCCCAGCAATCAACTCCATTTCTCCTACTGCCCATGCTGCAGGCAGCAATTTTATGGTGGTTATCACTGGAAGCGGATTCTCCGGGGTGAGCGGGGTAAAGGTTTATGATGCCAGCACTGGACTCCAGGCACGCACCCCTGCTTTCACTATTGATTCAGATACCCAAATAACTAGCAATACCGGGAATTTGGAGGCAGGCTCTTATTATCTTAAGGTACGAACTCCACAGGTATGGTCCAATAATAGCCCTCTACTGAGTGTTACCCAGCCCCTGAGTGTTGTTACCCAGCCGGCCCCAATTATCAACTCCATCTCTCCTACTGTGCATGCTGCAGGCAGCAATTTTAAAGTGGTTATCACTGGAGGCGGATTCACCGGGGTGAGCGGGGTGAAGGTATATAATGCCAGCACCGGACTCCAGACACGCACCCCTGCTTTCACTATTGATTCAGATACCCAAATAACTAGCAATACCGGGAACTTGACGGAGGGTTCTTATTATCTTAAGGTACGCAATTCTAAGGTATGGTCCAATAAAAGCCCCACCCTGACAGTGACGACGGCTCCCCCGCCTTCCTCGTCCCCAAACTCGCCCCCGATCTCCTACAGATTAAAATCGCCGCTTCCCGGCATAATCGATGTAGGTACCGTTTCGCAGGGCGTTTCCACCAGTGGGGCCAGGGCTATGTGGAGGGATGCAGGCAATACTGTGCACCTTTTTGCCGCCTTTGGCGACAGTGATTGGCAGGCTCACTACATCAATCTAAGCACAGGCGCTCATGCACTGATTAATGGACTGAGAGGTGATGCCCGAAATTATGCCTACCGTCCCACG
>JACRJN010000065.1 GCA_016235675.1 Candidatus Schekmanbacteria bacterium | reverse complement strand
GCAGGGCTAACGCCCTGAAGTTCAGCCCTGAAGGGCTGGGACTACGAACTACGAACTGTTGCGGGAATGACACTAAAATGCCGTTTATCTTAACCCGGAAAACCAAAATAATTTAATGGTAGCACAGGCAAGATGCCTGTGCTACCGGTGCAATTGAAAATTCTAAGTCCTTTACCGCCACTTGAGCTCATAGAAATTACTAATCACCTGCTGCCAATTCCCTGCGCTCTTGTTGACATTGTCATTACTGTATACAAACCGAATATAGCGGACATTAGAGGCGCCGCCGGCTTCGGCCGGGGCTATCTCGTACCAGCCAGAACTTCCAGTGCCACCGGTAGACCAGTTGACCACCTGTGGGGAAGAAGGATTGCTGCTGCTTCCCATATAAACGTCCCATTTGCGGGTGGCGGTGCCGGCGTAAAAGCGCAGCTTGCTTACCGTGTAGGCCGCCCCCAGGTCGAACTCAATCCAGTGCTGTTCATTATTGGTATCCGAGCGCCATTCAGTGCTGGTGCTATTATCCTTGGTATTGCTGGCTGGATAACTGGCTTGCTGGCCACAATAAGTAACCGCAGTGGGGATATTCCAGGTGGAGCCGGTTACGGTGAAGGTGGCCGCGGTATCGGGTATGCGGGAATGAGCGTTCAACACATCGCCGGTGGCCGTATTAATCAGTACCCCAGCCGGGGATTCGCTGCTGGCATAGGTTTGGAACATAACCGTCCGTCCGGCTTGGGTAGTGGCAGCTATGTCAAATACCACTAAGTAATTCTGGGCGGTGGTACCCACGGTCTCAGTAAGACCGGTCAGGCGATAGCTTTGGGTAGAAGCGCTCCAGCTAAAGTCACCCACATAGGTATCCTCGGCTCCGTCAAACCGGCCCAAGATTCCGGCATCCCGGTAGAGCTGGATGCTGTCAAAGTTACTGCTGGTGGCTGTGCCCGATTGGATCAAATTCACTGTCGTTACCGTCACCGTACCCGTGCCGGTGGTTACCTGCATTTGGAAGCGCAGGGCCGCGGTTCTCTTGGTACCCTGATCCACCTGGCCGTCGCTAATGGGGGTCTGACCGGCATCGGAGACGGTAAGGGCTTCGTTCACGATGGTCACCAACGCCCCATTCAGCGCGGCAAAGCTGTTGATCGAATCATTGGTATCGCCCGCCCCCGCAGTATCAATCAGAATTCCGTCCGGGGTGTCAGCCGGGGTAGCGTTTAGTTTAAGCTGAATCTGACTATTTACCGTGGCTGAGATATTGGCGATTACCAGATAGTGCTGATAAGCTGTGCCCACTGACTCATAGGGGGAACTGATAACCAGATCATAACTAGATGTGCCGCTGGTCCAGGTAAAGGCTGATCCCGTAACCTGGATGTCGGTGCCCGGTTCATAGACCCCGATCGCTCCATAATCCCGGTAGAGTTTCACCTGGCTCAGCTTGCTGTTTTGTACCGTGCCTACGAAGCCCAGATGGAATTCCTTGACCTTCACCTGGCTATTGTCGGGATTGTTGGAGATGTTCTTTAAGCTAAAGCGCAGCATTGTCTCAGCACTGGCGGTAGTGGTTGCATACTTGTTGCTGATCTGGGCATAGTAATCCAGGGAAGCATCCAGTTCATCGTGAGCCGGCGGGGTGCCCTTGGCATACTGGAACTCATAGAAGAAGCTGGCCCCTACCTCCCGATTGGTTACTTCCAGTTTTATGTAGCGCCCGCCTTTATAGAAAGCGGGTGAGGACTGCCAGCCGCTGCCGGAGGGATTCCAGCCGGTGACTACCGCCGTACCCCAGGCGGTGGTACTGTCAGAAACATACACATTCCAGTTGCCCGCGGCCGTGCCAAAGTAGACCCGCACCTGGGTGACGTAGAATTTCTGGCTTAAGTCATAGTAAATCCAATGTGGCCGGGTAGAATCGCCGGTACCGGTCTGCCAGTAAGTAGTGGTACTGCCATCAATGGTGTTTCCTGCCTTATTGCCGCTTTGTTCACTGCAAGCAGCAGCGCTTCCCAGCGGTCTGTACCAGGTGGGCGGGGTGCAGGCCGGACATTCGTCTGCGCCAATATCATAGCCGGCGCCATAAGGCCGGCTATCCCCGTCTACATCTATGGCTGCCGCTGGTGAAACCGCTACCCCTTCATTCAAGGCGGGGGAGTTATTCTGCAAATGCCTGGCGCTGTTCAGCAGGGGATCGGCGGTAATGGTATTGGTGCAGGTATAGTAGCCGGATGACGGACAGCCGCCCTGGAATATATTGTGATCCACTACATCCGGACTGAAGTTACTGGTGGTGGGTATATGATAGCCGTTATTCCAAAAGATGTTGTCTATGATGAAATAATTGGCATCCCCGTTAGCCGTATTCTGGGTGTTGCCTTCTAAGGCATTATTGGTATTATCCGCAAAGGTATTGAAATAGAGATAAACATTGTCATTGTTATTGAGTATCATGGCCTTGGTATCGCCCTGTCCGGTGAGGTTGGCAAATATGTTGTTATTGATATACAGCCGCGCATACTGAATCAATACCAGCCCATTGGTATTGTCGTGGAAATAGTTTCTTTCTACGTACATATCTGCGGTTTGTGCTGCCCCTGCGGCGACAGTGCGTATAGTCCAGTCGCAGCTATAAATTTCATTGTCAGTGATGAATACCTCCCGATTTCCCTCAAACTCTATGGCGCCCTTACCCCCGCCGGTAGCCTTGTTCCGCTTTAGGATATTGCCCTGCACATTTACTGACTGCCAATGCTTGAAGTGTAGCCGGCTGTCGGGGCTGCGGTTCTCGAAATCTACCATATTGTTGGAAACAACCACCGATCCCTGGCTTTCCCCCTGGGACATGAGTTTGATTTCTTCAACATAAACCTGGGGATTATTACTGAACTCCGCCGCACCGCTGTTATCCGAAACCTCGATTAAACCATTCAAGCCACTTACCCGGATATATTGATTGTTAGTCACAGATACGGTTTTATTGCCCTTAAACTTAAAATCATCGCCCAGATTTATCTCCTGGTTGCCATCCACCGTTATGATCGTATTGTAGGCGTTATCCTTAAACTGCATACCGCCGGCTCCACTGATCCTGGTGTTATTATTTATGTCGACGGTCATATCGTAAGCTTGCTGGAAACCGATGCAGGTATCGCCCAGGATACTATAAATGTCGTTGTTCCTAATGTCCATGCTACCGCCGTCATTGCAGGTAAACATTATCCCCAGGGCGTTGTGGTGAATCTGGTTGCTGGAGATAGTCACATCCATCGGGTTGGAATCTATTACCCCGATACTGCTTTGGTTATTGCGTCGGTGATTGTAAATCTGATTGTTACGGATAACGGCGCTGAAATTATTCCCGCTTTTAATCCCGATACCGCCCGGGATGAGATTAGTAGGCGAACCGGAACACTGGGGGCTATCGCTGGAGGCATTCGTCCCGTTGCTATAAATACTATTCCCTTCGATGTAGGTAGTTCCGGCAAAGGTATCAAACCCAATTCCCGCATCCTGATTATTTCTAATCTGATTAGTATAAATCCGGCTATCCGCCACGGAAAGTTCTCTGTGTCCTATGCCGAAGCCGATATTAGAATAAATCTGATTATGGTGAATATAGGGTGAAGCCGAATCCCGGATGCCGATGCCCGCCCCTACACCCTGGGGGGCGCTATCGCCATTTTTGTAAATATCATTATAGGCGACGGTTAGAGCAGTGGAGCCGGCCATTCCCACCCCTAAGCGACCGTTATAGCGGATATAGTTCTTGGCCCCGGATACTCCCACTATCCCCGCGCCGTCTCTGGCATCGATCCCATCGCTCTTGTTGCTGGCGATTATATTATTGGTGAGCACCGTATCCGCGCCGCTGCAACGTATGGCTACACCCGCACTGCCCCCCTCGCCATTGGCCGCTACCTCACACCCGTTATACCGAATAGTGTTGCTGTATATTTGCGCCTGAACATTCGGGCCCACAAAAATACCGCCGCCGATATTACTACCCTCCAGGCCACGGGTATTGCACGCGGTATTGTTGTTATAAATATTGCAGTTTCTGACAATCGCCCCCGATACGTTGCCTTGCAGGGCGATTCCCCAAATCGTCCCGCCGGTAATATTATCCGGGATACTGGGATTAGCGGCGCAATCTACGGTAGGCGTAGCGGAAATTTTTACTGAATTAACATATACCCCGCTATCATCCACAAAAACCACGGCATCGTTTGTGTCCCAATACCCCCCCGCCTGTCCGCAAGCCACATTCTGCCCGTTCAAGGTCACAGTCCCGGTACAATCCTTAATGCGGGTAACACTACCTATATTGTTGTCTGCAATAGTATTGCCGTCAATCTGCAACACATCCAGAGTATCCAGGTCACGCACGGTCATTCCGCCGTCGCCGCTGCCGGGACCATATAGGAGATTGCACCCGCCGCCGCCGCTGCTGGTGTTGCCGTTAAATTTGACAGTATTATTCGGGCCGATAATGCCATCCACATTGTAAGCGGAAATGCCGCTGAACTTATTGTAGTAAATAGCATTGCCGGTTATTTTATTATTGGCTATCGTGCTGTTTTGCAGTTGAATGCCGGAGGCATCGCGGTAACCGCTAACGGGATCGATATAATCCTCCACGCCGCAACTGCTGATGGTATTATTTTGAATAGTTAAATTGCCGGATAGCGTAAAGTCTTTGGCTCTTATACCGCTGCGCTTAAAATATTTTATGGTGTTGCCGGTTATGCTGGCCGTTGAATTATTGCTGTCCAACTTGAGACCATAATATCCGGCGCCGGTTGTGCCTGTCACGCCGTGAATATTATTACTGGAAATTACGGAATTGCCGTTAGCGAGTAAAGAAATCCCGCTGGTGGTAGTAACAATACTATCCGTTATACTTATCGTATTGCTGCTGATGGTTACACCGGTGTTGCCGGTAGCGGATACCCCGCCGGTTATCAGGGTATTGTTATTAATAAGCGCATTGGCCAAACTTTTAATTCCGATGACTTCAATACTGCTGTTTTGTGAAATCGTGACCGTCTGCGCGGGCGAATTGGAAAAAATAATCCCATCGTCGATGGTATTGGCGGGGCCTACGGTTATACTTTTGGCTCCGCCCAGATTCCCCATGGCGATACCGTTTTGAATGAGTTCTCCGCTATTGTTGCTGACGCTATTATTGGCAATGTTGAAGCCGGGGCTGCTTCCGGCTCCCTGACAACCGATACCGCCCGCGGCATTTACGCCGACATTGTTACTAATCGTATTTTTATTGATATTGGCCGTCCCCGCAAAATCTTTGACGGCAATACCGCCGGCCAGATCATTCACGGCAAAACCGCCGTTGTAGCTGATGGTATTGCGGCTTGTTTCCGTTCCATCCCCGATATTTACCGTACCGGAATTGGCGGCGAGAAATTTACCGATACCGATACCGGTCAGCTTGTTGCCTTTACCGGCGGTGCCGCCGATGGTGTTTCCCAGTATGCTAACAGTTTGAGCCGAGCCAAGATCGGCCACCATAACGCCATACCCATTATTTCCCTGCATGGTGTTGTAGCGGATGGTGATGTTGTTGCCGGTTATCACACGTATCCCGGCGTCCGGCGGGGTTATTGTCGAAATGTTGAGTTCAGTGCCGTTGCCGTTGCTGGTTACGATGTTATTGGCTACCACCACATTATTTACCGAGTTCATACGGATGCCGCGATCATTATTATAGACATGATTATTCGGCCCGATATTGGCCGCCGGACTGAAGGTTACCTCATCAAAACCGATACCGCCGCCGTCAGCCCCGCTGAGCGCCAGGGTATGGTTATAGATTTCGTTATTGGCAATATTAACCGTACCGGTGGTACCGCCGTACCCCCCGATACCGGAACAGCGCCGGTACGCCAGGGCAGGAGTACCGCCGATATTGGCGAAAATAGTATTACCGGTCACGGTGCCGATGTTAATCGTTCCGCCGTTAATCTCGCGGATGCCGATGGCGCCCGCCGCAGGCCCGCTGCCCCGGTTATAGGAAAGGGTGTTGCCGTTGATATGAGCGGTGCCGCCGAAACTGTAAAAACCGATGCCTCCTGAGCGCTGCTCCCCGGTGTCGGTGCCGTTGTAACTGATGGTATTGTTTCCGTTAATATTTACCGTCAGCTTGTTGCTGCCCTTTACATCAAAGCCACCGATCCCGATACCGGTATAATAGTTGCCCAATCCCGGCCCGCCGCCGACGGTGTTTCCGCTGATGGTAACAGTATCGGTTGCGTTGCCTGAGGTTACATTGATGCCGTAACCCTCGTTATTGTGAATATTATTGGAACTGATAGTCGCCTTGGTGTTGGAGAGACGAATTCCGCAATCGGGAGTAATACCGAGAGCGTGATCCGCTTCCTGGCGGGAACCGTTGCCGTATATCTCGTTGCCGGTTATAGTCAAATCAGTGCCTTTATCCGACGTGACACCTGCTGCCGTATGGCTCCAGATGTAATTGCTTTGCAGGGTGATTTTTTTGCCGCTGAGTAATTCGATGCCGAAAGCGCTGTTACGTCTGATGCGGTTGCCTAAAATCAATAAATCGTTATTGGAAACGGCGCTGTTTAATCCGATACCCGCCCTGGTATTCTCGTATATTTCGTTATATTTGACGGTGGGATAGCAGTTGCCCTGAATGCCGATGCCGCGGTAGTTGTTGCGCAAGGTGTTGGCCTGGCTTAAATCCGTTCCGCCGATAACCGGATGAGCGGTGCCTTGAATTCCGATCCCGTTATTATTTTCCGCCGTATGTCCGTAAATGGTGTTGCCGTAAATATTGCCGTAGCTTGCCGCAGCCATACCGATCCCGGCGCCGCAGTCGTCTTTGGCAGGGCAGGGGGTACCGGCGTTATTGTAAATATTGTTGCTGTAAATCTGCGGATTGGGTGCATCGCCCGTGGTTTTGTCGCCGACGCTTATGCCCGTAAAGCTGTTGCTATAAATCTCGTTGTTTCTGACCACCGGCGCAGCGGAACCGGTAATGCTTAATCCGGAGCGGCTGTTCTTTTTCAGATAATTGTATTTGATTTGCGGAGCGCTTTGGGCTTTTACCGCAATTCCGTCGTAATTGTCCCGGATGATGTTGGCATCGGCCAAACTATTTCCGCCGATGATCGGCGCGGCGTTTTCCTTCATCCCGATGCCGAAATTGTATAAAGCGCTATGCCCGTAAATGGTATTGCCGTAAATATTGCCGGCAGAATTTGCCCTTAACCCGATACCGCCCCCGCAATTATCTTTGGTGGGACAGTCTACGCCGCTGTTGCCGTAAATAAGGTTGCCGTAAATCTGGGGATTGGTGTTTTCCGCAGCCGTGCTATCACCGCCGATGCCGATGCCTAAAAATGAATTGCTGTTGATTTGATTATAACTGATTACCGGAGCGGCATTGTTTTTGATGGCGATCCCAATGCGGTTAAACTTGACTACATTGGCAAAACCGGAATTTGCGCCGCCGATAGTCGGGGCAGCATTTTCTTTTACCCCGATGCCGAAATCACCGTAACTGAGCTGGTTATAGATTGTATTGTTGTGAATATTGGCCGTCGAATGCGCCCGGTTGCCGATACCGCCGCCGCAGCTTTGGCCGATAATATCGGCAGGGCAGTCCCCGGTTCCGTTATCGTAAATATCGTTGGTATAAATTTCCGGATTGGGCGTATCCAGATCGCTGTCGCGGTTACCGATAGCCATTCCCAGTAAATTATCGTTGATAGTATTATCATGAATCAAGGGAATCTTGCCGGCTACTCTGGTGTTGCCTCTTACCCCGATGCCGTAATTTTCACGGAATATGCGGTACCTGTCGTTCAATGCCGGTTTGACGCTGAAACTGCTTGATAATACAGCTTCCTTGGTAGCGCCGATATAATCTATGACATACATCACATCCGGCGCGCCGTTTCCTGTAAGCAAATAAATGCTTCTGCCATTATAGTAGTCATCCACAGAGGATGCCAAAGCCCCTAATTTAACGCGGTCATTTCCCAGGCCGGTTTGACTGGGAAGGACATCGTCCGCTACTAAAATCTGGGCATTATGCCCTGTGATGGTATTATTATATATTTCGGGATAGGTATCCACCGCCAGACCGATTCCTCCAACGCCGGTTCCCGCACCGGGCATGTACTTAAGATAGTCGCCTTCCCGACCGGCGGTATCTCCGTTGTAACGAATTTGATTGTCTCTTATTTTCGGATGGGCTGAGTAGTACATTCCGATGCCAAATTTGTAATTGCTGTACAAGGTGCAATTTTCTACCGTAATGGCGCTGTCGCCGCCGATGTGCAAGCCGATACCGTTGCGGGTTATAGATAAACCGCTGAGGGTGTATTGAACGGCGGGATTTAAATCCAGGGAGATTCCGTAGCTGTTATTATGAAGATTGTTGTGTCCTAAAACCGGCTGAGCGTCCTGGGAAATACGGATCGATGCCCCGAAGGAGTGATCCGAATTTTCGCAATTTACACCCATACAGGTATAGATATGGTTATAAATTTCATTGCTTGCTATGGTTGGTTTGGCTTGAGAGCGTACCGCTATGCCGCTATGCATATTGGAATGAATGAGATTGTTTTGAATAACGGGTGTGGCGTCGGTGATACAACCCGGCTCATTGTCGGGACAGCCTACACCGATCCCATCGGTGAGGTTGCCGTAAATATGGTTGTTTTCTATCTTGGGGTGAGCGCTGCTGCGTATGGCAATGCCCTGATCAGTATTGCTGTAAATCAGATTATATTGGGTAATACTGGCAAAGCTCTGACCGCGGTTGGCTATCCCGGCCTGACTGTTTAGGGAGATTTTATTGTTTTCTATTTGCGGCGCCGCTAAATCATTGACACCTATGCCATTGCTGTAATTATTATAAATCTGATTGCCGGTGATGATCGCCGTCGATTCGAATCCGTTAGCGATCCCGTTGTTGGTATTGTGGTGGATACAATTGTTTTTAATGATCGGCGCTGAAACAGTTTGCGACCCTCCGCCGACCCTGACACCATCGTAACAACTGACTATCTCATTGTTTTCTATGGTTGTTGAGGCATCAACCACCATAATTCCCGTATTAGTGCTTACTCCGGTCAGCTTAAAACCTTCAACAGAAGCATTGTCGGCAGCGGTAATTAAAATATTGGTGCCTTTGACGGTAACCGTCTTTGCCCCGCAGCCTGCTATTGAATTAGCCTTTAGATTGACCCCTTTCTTCATGCGTAACGTATTGGCGCCAATATTGTATGTCCCGGCTGAAAAAATAACGGAATAACCGGGACTGGATGCACTGATGGCGGCCTGAATTTGGGCATAGGTATAGTTGGAAGTAATGGTCGTATCAGCGCCGACTTCACTCAAATCGGCGGTAATCGCTAAATCATCGAAATCGGCCTGAGCGCCCGCGGAGGCGTAAAGCCCGGCGGCAGCATTACTGGAAGCAGCGTTGCTTACATTAATCACCGGATTTTGGTCAATTTGGAATTCAAAATCAGAACTGCGCTTAATTAACCTCAGGGCATATTGGGTATTGCTGTTAATGGTATAACTGGCGATTTGGGAAGGGTCGGGATCGAGAAGCTGATAGTATTTGACGTTATTGGCGCTGCCCGGCGCGATCTCAAATAAATATCCGTCGCTGCCTATGGCGCTGTTATAAGACTTGTTCGCCAAAAGTCCCACGCTGCCGCCGGTGATATTTACTTTGGCTTTATAAATATAACTTTCCGCTAAAGCCAAAGGATCGATGAGCAGTTCGCTCTCGCCTGCGCCGGTAAACCGTAAAATATTTCCGGCTTGTCCGGGAACGGCAGCTTCATGACTCCAACCGCTTCCCGTTTCTGTGTAGCGATAAAGACCGCCGCCGTCATTATAATCTATCCTGACATCGTCATAGCTGACGCTGCCGGTTCCCGAATGCCATAAACCAATCTGCCCGGCGTTATAGTCGTTTTCGCTGTCTGTCGCCATTACTTGCAGGATGTCGGCAGGGTTCGGCCAGGTGTTAAGGTAAAGTTTTAGGGTATTGCCTTCCACCTTTAATTTTACATTATACCAAACGCCGGCGGATATGGCAGAGGAACTGTTGCCGGTTTCCAAAGTTTTTGTTCCGGTAGCGGTTATGGCATATATGCCGATATTCCCGATCGTTCCCACGCCTATTTTAGCTAAATAACCGCTGCTGTTTACATCGCTGCCTGAAATTTTGCGCAAAAGCAGCCAAGCCGTATTGCCGCTGTTGATCTTGATCTTGGCCGTATAGTTATAATCGCTGCGCTCCAGATTAGCCATAACAAGTTCTGTGGTTTGTCCCGTCGCTCCGGAAAATTGCAGCTCTCCGCCTGTTATCGACCAATCCGTTCCGGGACTTACCCATTTGCTTAAATCCCCGGCAAAATCATCGTAAAACCCTTCAAAGTTATCGCTGAACTCCGTGCTGGTAATCAACAATACGTTGTTAATTTCAGTTCCCGGACTTTCATTGCCTGCGCCGTCCTTAACCGTAAGTTTAAAATTGTAATTCCCGTCGCTTAAATTTGTGATGGTATAATTATCTGCATTGTATAACAGGTTAGTCAACGCTTGACCGCTGCCATAGCCGTTGCCTGAATCAACATATAGGGTATACGGATAGCCGGCTATATCGCAATCCAGGTTTTCGCTGGGTATCCAATTCAATTTAACCTGATTGTTGCCCTTCACCTGTGTTTGTAATTTGGTAACATCTACCGGAAAAACATTGTCGCTGGTAATGGTAAAACCGGTGGTCTCGGTCAGCAGATTATTATCGCAATCCATGGCCTCGATATTGAGCGAATAGCTCTTTCCGTACCCGAATTTATCATTAATAAAACCATCGGCGGCTTTGGGTTTATAATAGACAAAGTAATCGGGGGTTGAGCCGCTGCCGTCGGAAAGTGGAGTTTTTTCAGGAGTAACGGGAACGCTTACGCCGTTATCCACTATTTCCAAATGGATAGTATCCGCATCCACCCCGCTGCCGGTATCCCGGATATTAAACTGAATCGCTTGAGAGGTTGCGACGTTTGCCTGTTGATTGTATGGGATCAAACCGTCTATTTGCGGAGCAGTGGTATCCCCAGCTTCACAAACCGCTACGGTTGTAAAGGTAGTCGCTGTATTCAGGCTGTTGCCTATCAAATCCTGGGCGCTAACGGTTACAGTATATACCGTGTTCGGACTCAAAGCGCTGACAGGAATCAATGTTATCTTAAGATGGCTGCCGTTATCCCCGCTGACCAGCGCACAATTGCCCACCGTGCAAGCCCCGGCGCCGCCGCCTAAACTTACCTGGACGCTGTTTGAGTTTATGCCGTCTCCGGTATCATGCAGATAAATTGTTATGATCTGGTTGCAAGGTACGTTCAACGCGCCGTTTTCAGGAATGATTTGGGCTAAAGTCGGTGCGCTGCCGTCTGCCGTCGGAGTTAAACCGGCTAATGCCGGGGTTTGAAATTTATAGCTGAATTCGCTTTTTATTACGGCATATCTTTCGCCTTTTTGCGGATGAACGGTATAGTTTTGCGAAACCACAGCGATATTGGTGGATTTTATATAATCGTCAATAATAACCCACTCCGGGTTACCTCCGCCATAAGTTATTAAAGCCATCCCGTTATAATGATCGCTAATCTTGCGGTGATAATCGGCCAACTTTACCTGATTGGCGGGCAGGGGCTGCCCAAATTCATCAACCTGCTCCGGGAATGCCCCGATTATTGTAAGGGCGCCCCGATCTTCTTCAAAGTATTTAAATCCGGCAGACACCCCTAAATATTCAACCGGTGAGTTAACCGCATAATCGCTGATGCTATAAACCGCCGAGTTAACATCCGCCGCCAGCTTAAAATCGGGGTAGACATTATTTCTATCCCGCGCCGGAAGTTCATGATCGGGGTCTAAAAAAATGTATTTTGCCGGATTGCTATAAGCGCCGGTTTGCTGTCCATAGTAATAAGTATTTTCTCCAGGCTGGTTATTTCCTCCTAACAGATAGCCGTCAGCAATTCCGTCTGTGTCTAAAGCGCTATTTCCCCAATGCAAGACCAAATTTTTGTCCACCGCTCCCAACCGGTATTGGCTCACGCTTCCGTAACCCCCGTCTCCCGACAGCTTAATGCCTAAACCCACCCGATATATTATATTATCCCTTACTTCTTCGAGGGTGGATTTTTGGCCGGGGAAAAGTGCGCTTTCTTCCGCTGAAATCCCGATTCCTTCAAAGGTTCCCCCCGAATAATTACCCCCGATTATTATATTATGATTGATTCGTTTGGCTGTCCCTGCCTCTAACTCAATTTGACCGTATTGGCGGGAAGACATAGCGCTGCATTTATTATTTGTGGCCACCGCGCAACTGTTATCGGCAATCAAATTCTGCTCAATCGTAGCACTTGCACTAAACAATTTAATGCCGCTATAATAGTTATTCAATATGTTATTGTTGGAGATTTTCGCATCGCTGCTCAGGGCTAAAAATATCCCTGGCCCGGTGTTGTTATAGATTTTATTTCCTTCCCCAGGTAATCCGCCAATCTGCACATAGGCATTACATGTAGCTATCCCGCCCAGGGAGTTATTTGCTATGTCATTGTTTTTTAGCGTTATTTGACCGCAGGGATCGCCGCTGCTTTGTACGCCTATTCCGCGTTCGTTACCGGTAATCCAATTATCGCTTGCCTCTATTCCCTGCCCGACAGACAATAATCCGATTCCGACGCGTCCATTATTGGATATAGTATTATATTCAATTGAAGGAGTGGATTGTTGCAAGGCAACTATGCCGGTATAATAATTTGAATATACCTGATTGCCCCATATTATTGGACTGGAGGCATCTAATATAGCAACAGCGGCGCAGCCTGCCGCCCTTGACTGCTCGCAATCTGTTATCCCCCCGCCGGAAAAGCATTCGGCGCCGGTCATCCCAACCCCGTTGCCGAAAATCTTATTAGAGTCGCCGGCGTTCCAATCGTTACCGCCGCCGATAATCGGAGCGGAACCTTCCTGCACGGCTATGGCGCTTTTTTGATTAGCGGAAATATAACAGCCTTTAATAAGGGGAGTCGCTCCGTAGCGGACGGTAATACCGTTATCATTATTTCTAATCTGCAAACCATCAACTAAAACATCCGTATTTTCTCCGTTAATCGTCAACCCGGCGCCCGGATTGCCGCTTACCGCGCTATAGCCGCCCATCACGGTAAAATAGCGCAACGTTCCACCAACCCCGCCGCTCCAGGCAACAGTGGCGTTGCCGTTGTCACCCAATTTATCGCCGGTCTTGTCGCCGTTGATTACAATCCAGGAACTCAAAAACCTGGAAGATGCCGGCGGCAGGTGTTTAGGCCGAATATCCCAGTTCTTGCAATCGGAAAGACAAGGGTTGCTGGAGAGATAATTGGAAGGGCAGTCCGCGGTGCAAACATCCCCGTTGCCGGTATACAATTCCAGGGTTATTTCCTTGGTAACGATGATATTTTCATAATAAGTAGTAGTAGTCACAGTATTGGGAACAGTATAAGCGCTGTAAGGTGCCACCTTAACCGTATCGCCGCCGGCAGCGGCATCTATAGCCGATTGAATAGTAATCCGCGCCCCCGCTCCTCCTGCCGTAACCGCACAATCGGGGGCACTCCCGTTACCGTCTGTTGCGCATCCGCCATTAACATAATATGTAACCGCCATCGCTGTATTAGATTTACACAGTAACCATACGGCAAGCATAAAAAAACAAAGGGGGAGATTTAATATTTTCTCCCCCCGAACAAAACAATCTATACGAGATTTGGATAGCGCCAATATCTTTTTAAACTCTCCCCGTAAACTACTCATTCCCATAAAATTTTATCCTCGTAAATAAAAAGTTATTTTTGAAAATTGAGGTAGTTGCAAAAGTCCCCCGAAGTGTCATTCCCGCAGCAATTCCCCGTTTTCACGAGGACAAGTTTGAGCGGGAATCTGGTTTTATCCCCGATAACTTCATTCGGGGATGACGGATACTTTTGCAACTACCTCAATTAATAAGATAAAACTAAAATAACTTGAGACAATAAGAGAAATCATAGGGGATGAAAATAATTTACAATGTTTTGTAAATTATTATATATTCTCTTAATCTCATAATTTAAATCAATCTGCCAACAAAATATTAATCATAAATATTCTGCAAAGATAGTGCCTAGTACCGTGTCACACTTAATTTTTCGGTTGCTTTTTACGTGCAAGGTAGTAATGTTCAGTTCCCCTCTTTGGCAAAGAGGGGTTAGGGGAGATTTTCTAATAAATTCCTTCCAACGTTATATTGTATAAAGACATTATTAGAAAATCCCCCTTGATCCCCCTTTGCCAAAGGGGGAAATGGAATGCGTCAAATTAAGCGTTACACGGTACTAGTACACGATTTTATAAATAACTAAGATTATTTTTAAGCGTCATTGCGAGCGAAGCGAAGCAATCTTTGTTCGTGCGTCTGAGATTGCTTCGGCGATAAGGCTGCCTCGCAATGACATTTTTCAGCCGGTACAAATTTATTGCTCAGGTCTTTGTATTTCTACGCCACCAATGTTTTATTAAGAATAGACGCTTCTCTACTATAGTAAATTCTACCTTTGTTTAATTTTAATGTCAACATAATAATGGTAAATTTTGAGAGTGTTGCCTAAAATCCAACAGAATGTGCCCTGCTTACATGGCTGGAGTTCGAAGAAGTGGACTATATGCACCATAGGGCGAATTTTAAAATTGGCCGACAGTGGACATTTTCTACTGAACGCAAATTCATGAGGACATTAGGTCTTTCTCCGACCAGACGCACACATGTTCTTCATATAAAGGGTGCCCCTGAAATAATGTCAGCGCGATGTCGTACTATTCTGGTTGCCCAGGGAATTGAACCTAATTGCAATTCAAAATTTAAAATTGTTAAATGCGCTGCATTTAGTATTAAGTTAATCTAAGGTTTTGTATTTCAAAAACGTAAATAAAATTTACGTTTTTTCAGGCTGCGATTTTCAGGGAAAGTTGTTTAGTAATAAGGGATAAAGCATCGTTCAACTGCCTGTAAGCCGACTCCAGTTTAGACGGCGCCGCCGCAAAATGAGCGGCATCATCTTTATAAGCCCTTGAAATCATTGGAAACTCAAAATAAGAATTCCAGGCGGTTTTTGTCCAGAGGATTTTGTAGCCTTGTTCTGTAACTCTGTAAAAAGATTGACCTTTGTTTTTTTCAACCAATCCCCGCTCTCTTAATTTGACCATTTCGTAGCTTTCTTTGCGCCAAATTTGTGAAACTTTCAG
>JACRJN010000064.1 GCA_016235675.1 Candidatus Schekmanbacteria bacterium | reverse complement strand
CGGCCATGCAAGAATCCGCCAAAAAAAAGGATTGGAAAATTATCGGCACTTATGTTGACGCCGGTGAGTCGGCCAGAACTTCAGACCGACCGGAACTAAAAAACCTCCTGAAATTTTGCCGGGAAAAAGGTAATCAGGTAGATATAGTCATGGTGCATAAAATTGACCGGCTGGCCCGTAATCTGGTTGACCACGCTACCATCAAAGCCCTGCTCAAACAAAAAAATATCCGATTAGTTTCCGTAGTGGAAAATTGCGAGGACTCCATTAGCGGCCAGTTGGTGGAAAATATCATGGCCTCGATTGCGGAATTTTACAGCGCCAATTTGGGCGAGGAGGTTAAAAAAGGCGTTTTGGTAAAACTCAAAAGAGGCGGTTGGCCGCACAAAGCCCCTTTGGGCTACAAAAGCATAACGGACGAACACGGGAAACCCTATCCTGCAAAGAACTCTAATATCGCCCCTTTAGTCGAGCAGGCTTTTGAGCTTTACTCCACTGGCAATTATTCTTTGGCCGCCCTGTCTGAGGAAATAGCTGAACGGGGGTTAAAGACCAGATTCGGCAAAAAATTCAGCAAGGAGCGAATTAAAAGCATACTGGCCAATAAATTTTACATTGGCAAAATGATCTGGCAGGGTAAAGAATATCCCGGCACTCATCAGCCGCTTATTTCAGACCGGTTGTTCTATCGGGCGCAAGAAGTTTTACGTTCCCGGCACGCAGACACCGGGGAAAAAGGTAAATACCAGTTTTTACTCCGTGGCAAAGCCTATTGCCAAACCTGCGGCGAGAAATTAACCGGGGAGATTCATCCCAGAGGCTCATATTACAGTTGCATCCGCAATCACCAAAAAAGCAAATGCACAGAGCCGTATAGCCCAGTCAAAGATTTAGACACCCAATTGGATGATTTTTACAAGAGAATACAGCCCCCGGTCAGAGTCCTTAAGCTGATTAAATTGGAGTTAGAAAATTTAGTCAAAAAGAGGCAGCGGATTGCCCAGAAAGAACTGACCAATTTGCAGCAAGCCCTTGCCAAGCTTGAAGATAAAGAGGTCAAACTGGCTGACGAGCTAATCAGCCAAGCCATTTCACGGGATGTTTACAGCAAAATCCAGCAAAAACTTATCGAACAAAAATCCGCAGCCCAAGAAAGGTTAGCCCAATTAAAGGTGGATTACCGGGAGCCGCTGGATTTTCTGGATAAATGTATTATAATATCCAGCAGCCTCTATCAGCTTCACCAGCGATTCGACTTTCAGCAAAGGAAAAACCTGCTCAAAGCAATATTCGAGCGAATAGAGGTAAAGAATCGGGCAATAGTCAGCATTAAGCTCAACCCGCCATTTTCCTTCCTGCTTAAAGACGATTTGGAGACGATGTTCAAAGACCGTCCCCTTACGCCGACTTTACAGGACGTCTTTGAACAACTCCTCAGCTTTATTTTATCCGCAAAATACGAGGAGATTAGCTCGATGGTCAGCCAGCTTGCTGTCTGCTGAAATAGCCCCATATTGGGGCTATTTTTTATCCAAGGGCATATTCGAGTAATCCTTCAGTGAAGAGTGGGGAGAGTAGCAAAGAAGAGAGTCAGGGAGAAACGGATTTGGGGAAAAGGAGTGGGAAGGGGTCTTGATGGATATTTTTAGCTATTTGGTCAAGTACCCATTTTAGATGAGCGGTTACATTATAGCCACGCTTTTTCAAAGTAACTACCAATGTAGTAAGAATGCTTCTGGTTTGTGCCCCGGCATCAGTTACCGAACCAAAGCTTACTTTGCGGGCAATCACCGAAGGTCGAAGGTCTCGCTCGGCCAGATTGTTGTCGGCTGGGACTTTCCGATCTTTGGCCCAATGATATAGGCGGGTTTGATTTTCTCTAAAGATGTCCTGGATGTGGCGGATACCTAAGTGCCGGGCTGGATTTTCCATGACGGCCATGATATCGGAGGCAAGCCTGGCCGCTTTCTCCAGAAATTCTGCATCCGTAATATCCTGGGAACGCAGCCCCATGGCTAAGGATAACAATGGAGCAGTTGTAGCCACAAAGGTACGTACTTCCGGGTCATCAGGAAAATCTTTCTCCAGGTCGCTAACATCCCGCAGCAAGTGGGCGTAACAGTATTGAATCTCGCAAGGAACCTTGTTGTAAGCGTTATAACGGTCTACTACTAAAACGCCGGGCAGCTTTTCCGTACCGAAAATTGCCTTGGGCACAGCCGCCGACCGGTTTTTCCCAAATTGGAAAATGCTCAGGTTCGAAGTGGCGAAAAGCCACACATAGCCATTTTTGCCGTTCGTTCTCCAGGATGTTTCATCAGCATGTTTAACCGCCGCCCGGCGATATTCATCAATAAGTCGGTCTGGCGCTTGCCGAAACAGACGAGCCAACTTATGAAAAATTTCGACCAGTGAACCAGCCCCGATTCCTATTTGTTCACAGATACGGCCCAACGGCAAGCCATGCTGATAGTGAGCATCCACCGCATTGGCGATAAGTTGATTACCAAAGAGGCTCTTAGGCAGAACCCCAGGCGCAGCCGACCGAACCGTATTCCGGCAATGGGGACAATAACGCTTGGGTAGGCGATATAGCACCTTTTCAGGCTTTATCGGGTGACAATCCAATACCATGCGCTCATCCATCCCCTTGTTATCCAGTAAACCACCACACTCCTGGCAGCGTTCTGATTCAACTTGCACTTCTATTACCTGGTCAGCCTCAGCCTTTTCAAACTTTTTTCTCCCGTTTCCCTGGTGGCCTGCTTTGGCGCCCGGCCTCTTTTTCTCGATGGCAGGCGTATTGGCTTTTATGGGTATCTTGGAGGAGGGTGTTGAGGAACCAAATGCCCCTTCTTCCTGTTTACGCTCCTGAACATTCAGCTTAGCTTTGAGGCGTTTAACCTCTTCGCTAAGCTCGTCTATCTTGCGTTGCTTGTCAAAACATTCGGGACAACTGTTTATCATGCCCCTATTTATAACAGATTGAATTGTATAAATCCAGTATAATTTACAACCACTAGTATATTCTGCCACTCTTCACTGAAGGGTTACCAATACACCCTTTCTTTTATTGACTATCGCCGGAAATCTTTATATCCTCTCCCCATTCAATAACACCACCCCGATACCCCCCCCGAATAATTACCAAAGGGAGTTTATGTTCAATAACATATTGGCCACCATAGAATATTGCGTCTACCACCTCTGTATTGTAGCTGCCAGCCGGATATCCTAAATCCCAGCCCCCGGCTGGGCAAAGCAACAGGATCAACTCTTAAGCCGTTACATGGCGGCCAT
>JACRJN010000066.1 GCA_016235675.1 Candidatus Schekmanbacteria bacterium | reverse complement strand
GTGGCTTCAGCCACGTATTTTCAGCCCCTTAGGGCTGCAAAAAAGGTGTGTTCGTATGGAACGCGCCGAAAGTATTGAGAGCCGTAATTGCAGGGCTAACGCCCTGAAGTTCAGCCCTGAAGGGCTGGGACTACGAACTACAAACTACGAACGAAAAAACAATTTCTATCTATATGTCAACACTCTCGCTTTTTTAATTTTTAATTTAACAGATTGACGAATCACAGTTTATAAGCATTGTAAGTATAAAACCATATTCCCGATAAAAGCATTCGGGAATGACAAAACGGGAATGCGGCACAGCCCCCTTAGAACCAACCCTCTTCTTCCGCCGCAGGAGTACTTTGCAGTGCGGGCGCCGGTTCGGGCGCCGGTTCGGACGATTCCCCCAGTTGCTTGTTTATATTTTGCTGCAACTGATTTTGGAACTGATCCTTTAACTGCTCCTGAAGCTGCGGTACGCCGCGCTCTTCCGGCTGAGTGATGCCGGTTTCCAATATATTGTTATCATTAATAATGGCGGCAGAAGTATCGCCGACTATGCCGCGTCGTCCGCCGCCTAATATGGTATTTCTCTCGACAATCGGAGATGCACCGGATTTGATATAAATTCCCGCCGGGCCGTCAGTGGATATATTATTGTTGATAATCTGAGGCGATGCTGCAATAACCATGATCCCCGTCGCACCGCGGTTGGTGATAATGTTGCGATTTATGCGGGGCGAGGTGTTTTCACAAATAATGGAGGGAGGGCCTCCGGCTCCGGCGATGGTATTGTTTTCAATCACCGCATCTACTTCGATTACCGCTCCCCTAACCGAGAGTACGGAGATTTCCACTCCGGAGTTATTGTATATATCATTGCCCTCTATTTTTATGGCGCTGCAACTGATGGTACCCACTCCGGCCAGGCCGTTGTTATAGATTTTGTTGCCCTTTATCGTGGTGGCCGAACCTACGTTTCCGATACCGGCGCGCTCGTTGGCGAATATTTCATTGCCGACAATAGTCGCGGACGCCCCATAGTTGTTGGCGATACCGGGGCCGCCGTTATTGTGGATACGATTATTTTGAATCAGCGGATGAGCTTTGGAATTGTGTACGCCGATGCCGGTATAATCGTTATCGCGTACGATACAATTGCTGATGGTGGGGGAGGTGTCCTTAATATAAACGGCGTGACCGGGACGGCCGCGCGCTCCGGTAATGGTAAATCCGTCAATGGTGCAATTATTGGCCGTCGTAAGCACCGCCGACGGAGGGCCTTCCGCCAAAGCCACTAAAGTGGTGACTTCAGCGCCTTCACCCAACAGGTCGACACCGTCTTTCATGGTAAGGATTTCGGTGTATAAACCGGCTTGCACCTTAACCTTGTCTCCGGCATTTGCGGCATCAATACCGTCCTGAATCTTATCAAAATCCCTGGGTATAATTATTTCTTTGGCTGACACAACAGCAGCCTGTAATATCAGCAAAGAAAAAATACCGATTATAGGATATAATCTGGATTTCATAGTCGATTTTCCCAATAACATTGCAGACCATTCGTAACTTGGAGGTAAACATCAGTATAGCGAATTAATATTACAGAGTCAATACATCACAGACCAATACAGGACGAAAAAGCCCGCGTCTAATGCTATAACCTGAGTTCGACATAAGCATACGAAGAATTTTTTCGGCCTGGAAATCGGCCAAAACATCAATTAATATCGTAGTCCCAGCCCTTTAGGGCTGAATTTCCTCAGGCTTTTGCCCTGGCACTACGGCTCATTTTGGGACATAAATACATTAGATAAGATAAACGAGGGAAATAATTTATTCCGTTTTTTGTATAAGTTCTTTATATTTTTCCGGATGCCTGTCGGGGAAAAACGGCCAACAGCGGCGCATCTTTTCCACTTCATCCAAATCAATATCGCACAGTAAAATACTTTGATCGGAGTCTTCGGCTTCCCCGATGACCTCGCCATGCGGATCGGTGCAGAAACTATTGCCGTAAAAAGACTGTTTTTCCTCTTTCCCCACCCGGTTTACCCGCATTACATAAAAATTATTGGCTACGGTATGCCCGGATATGGCTTTTTGCCAGCGATTCTTGGTGACACAGGCTGCGGCGGTAGGACAAAAAACCATCTCTGCCCCTTTCAAAGCCAGGATACGAAAGCCTTCGGGGAAAAACACATCCCAGCAGATTTGAATCCCGATCTTGATAAATCCTAAATCGAAAACCGGAAAGCCGGAATCCCCCGAATTAAAATAATATTTTTCCCACCAAAGAGGGAAGTCGGGAATATGGATTTTGCGATAATGCCCGGCTATACCACCCTCTTGGTTGATAAGAACCGCGGTGTTATAGAATTTGCCCTCCGGGGTTTTTTCAAAAATCGGGCAAATTACCGCGACCTGCCGTTCTCTTGCAAAGCGGATAAGGCTGTTGACGGTGTTTCCCTTTAAATCTTCGGCCAAGCCAAAATATTCCTGATTGGTTTGGCGCGGAAACCAGGGCAGGGCAAATAATTCCTGAAAACAAACGATTTTAGCGCCCTTATCCGCGGCCACCGCGGCCAAAGTCAGGGCTTGATGTATGTTTTGCTCTCGATCTTCATTGCAACGGAACTGTATTCCGGCTACCTTTAGCAAATTTCTCCCCTTATTGCTTGCGCTTCTTCTTCTAAATAACTTCACGCTGCACAAACTGAAATCGTACGGAAATGTCATTGCGAGGCAGCCGTATCGCCGAAGCAATCTCTACGCACACATGGAGATTGCTTCGCTTCGCTCGCAATGACGCTGCGGGTCTCCTGTTGAGAATACTACCAAATATTTTATGGCTTCTCCGTTATATTTTCTGCCGGGGCACCCTCTTCTACTTTAAAAGCCAGATCTTTTACTGAGTTGCCCTGGCTATCGAGCACAGCCACTTTCCAGTTACCTTTTTTCCCGTAGATATTTTTGCTGCCGTAGGTTCTGTATCTTTTGCCGGGTTTAACGGTCAATTCCGCCTTGGATTGTTCTTTGTCTTCCAACGACCAGACCATGCTGATTTTCTCGTCTGTAATGTCGGCAAGTTCGACGAAACAATAGACTTGCTGGGTGGAAGCGGTAAAAGTGTTTGTTTCCCCCACCGGTTCTTTATTGTCGACACTCAAACAGACAACCATACGGGAAACATTAAAACCCGGCTTTGCTTCCAGAGTTGCCACCGCTTCCGGGGCAGAAGCTTGAATCGGTTTGCCAGCCATAACAAGTGAACAGGATAAGATCAACATAAAGATTCGTAAAGTTTTTTTCATTTCGTTCCCCTTTACCGGTTTTTAATAATATATAAATTGAACAAATTAACTATACAATATTCTAATCGGAAAAATTTGATTGTCAAGGATGTTGTGAGATTTTTGTTTTGTTTCGGCTTATCCCCAAACCGAAACCATCAAAGGTAACGTTCGTCTGCTGCTTTCACCTGAAACGATCATGCCCTTCAAGACACCACGAAGAATGAAAATGTTTCCACCGCCACAGTCCCAGGGCTTTAGCCCTGCCAGCAGACACAACATTTGTGCCCAATCCAGCGCAGACCTTTAGGTCTGCGTTACATAAACATCAAAACAACACTCTATCCGTCCCCGAAGTAGTTATCGGGGATAAAGACATTCGGGGACGACAGAGGCATAGTTCTACAGCCTACCCGGTACTATGATTCTTCCCGCTTTCTTACCAAATCGTAGGAAATCCCTTCCCTGGATACCCTTATTTATAAACCGATAAATCCGCTATATCAATATGATATAGCATTTGGGCACAACCCTTGCTCTATAAAGGACATAACGGGCGCGCCGATTCCCAACCCAAATTCATTGGCGCAAGCTATGTTTTCACAAACCAATAATCACATCCTGATTATCAGCGAAAAACCCCGGTTAATCAATGCACTGGTACAAGACCTGGAAACATTGGGGTATACAATTCTTTCCAAAGTACAAAGCGAATTGGACATGGAAAATGTTTTCCGCTGGCAGCCCAAAATCATTTTATTTGACCTTACCGACAGCAACAGTGAAGAAATTAAAGTTTGCCAGTGGCTGAAGAACAATTCTCAACTGGAAAATCTGGGAACCAAGCTGATATTGCTTGCATCGGAAGAGAGCCTGAAGCGTTTTCCTTCCGGGCTGGAGTTCGACGATCTGGCGCTGATGCCTTATAAACCGAAAGAGATCAGCTTTCGCATCGATCGGCTGCTTGAGCGCGGGGAGCAGTTTTCCGAGAAGGAAGTGCTCAAAATCGACGATTTAATTATCTATTTAGCCCGCTACGAAGTCCGCCGCCAGGGAAAAACCGTCGAACTGACTTTAAAAGAATACGAGTTGTTGAAGTACCTGCTTACCCACCGCGGCCGCGCCTTTACGCGCGAATCTATTCTGAACATTATCTGGGGATATGATTATTACGGCGGCCTGCGCACGGTCGATGTCCACATCCGCCGCATCCGGGCAAAAATCCGGGATGAGGACGAGGCGTATATCAAGACGGTGCGCGGGGTGGGATATATGTTCAGGGATTGAGATTTTATCCGCACAAAACACCCCATCCAAATAATTTTCTTTGCGTCTTCCGTGCCTTTGTGTGATCGACTCTTCCCCTTCACATCAAATTAATCAATATTTAACCGCCAGTTAATCAATCGGAAACATTTTGGAAACAATCGGCATTTATACTCTATTACAGAGTTACACAATACCAAAGAGGGAGCAGCACAGGCAGCTTGCCTGTGCATCACAACAGGCTGGAAGCCTGTGCTACCGGGATTTAGAGATAAACAAGGGAGGAAATAAGATGCGACAGATAGCGATTTACGGAAAAGGGGGGATCGGCAAGTCCACCACCACCCAAAATCTTACCTCGGCTATGGCGGAGATGGGCAAGAAGATTATGCTGGTCGGCTGCGACCCCAAGGCCGACTCAACCCGGCTGCTTTTGGGCGGCAAGATGCAGGTCAGCGTACTGGACACCTTGCGCAAGTACGGCACCGAGGCGGTTGATCTGGATGTGGTGCGGCATACCGGATTCGGCGGCATCAAGTGTATCGAATCCGGCGGGCCGGAGCCGGGGGTAGGCTGTGCCGGACGCGGGGTTATCACGGCCATCAAATTGCTGGAAGAACTGGGCGCCTACAGCGAGGATTTGGACTTTACCTTCTACGACGTTTTGGGAGACGTGGTTTGCGGCGGTTTCGCCATGCCTATCCGCGAGGGCTACGCCAAGGAGATTTATATTGTTGCCAGCGGCGAGTTGATGGCGCTGTACGCCGCCAACAACATCAGCAAAGGGATCGTCAGATTCGCCCAAAGCGGCGGGGTGCGGCTGGGAGGCATCATCTGCAACAGCCGCAAAGTGGATAACGAGCAAGCTTTGGTGGAAGCATTTGCCAAGCGTTTGGGCACTCAATTGATTCAGTTCGTTACCAGAGACAACATCGTCCAGCGGGCGGAGATCAACAAAAAGACGGTCATCGAATACGACCCCCAGGCCGAACAAGCCGATGTCTACCGCTCTCTGGCCCATAACATCATCAACAACCAGAACTTCGCCATCCCGCAGCCTTTGGAAATGGATGAGTTGGAAACTATGATGATGGAGTTCGGGATTTTGGAGAATTGAGCAGGCTATGGGCTTCAGGCTTTAGGCTTCAGGCCAAAAATCTTCGGCCTTTTTCAGGCCGTAAACAATATGTACTAAACAAAATTAAAAGGCTTCGGGTAGGGATTAAGGCTTCTAGGCTTTGTATTTAGCCTAAAGCCCAAGGCCCAAAGCCCAGAGCGGTAGTGTCAAAAGTTTCATGAAAGAAAGGGATTAGTAAATGAAGAAGGCTGTGGAAATGGCGGGTTGTGGAAAAGTCGTTATAAGCAGATAGTTATATGGGCATCATAGTACCGACTTTCCCACAGCCCTTGGATAACTC
>JACRJN010000008.1 GCA_016235675.1 Candidatus Schekmanbacteria bacterium | reverse complement strand
TTTTCTTATGATTTTCAACAAAAGTCTGGTGGTATAAAGCCATTATTATAAAATCCCCCTTAATCCCCCAAAGCCTGCGGGGGAGATAAACAATGGCTGTTATTTACGGATAAGTTCTAAGTTGACAACCCATGCCGGATTACTACGCTTTCCTTAAAGCGTCAATCAGCTTATCTATATGCTCTTTGGTATGGGTGGCCATAACAGTAATCCTCAAACGACAGGTATTGGGGGCGACAGTGGGAGGACGGATGGGGGGGGCTAGAATACCTTGATCCTGTAAATAGTTGGAGAGGGCGATAGTTTTAGCTTCCGCGCCGATAATCAGAGGGATAATGGGTACAGGCAAATTATCGCAAGAAGACCCAAGCGATGTAAGTTGCTGTTTTAAATATAGAACATTTTCTTTCAATTTATCACGCCGCCATTTTTCCTGTTCGATTAATTGCAGTCCGGCGCAAGCTGCGGCACAAAACGCCGGAGGCGGGGCGGTGGTATAAATGAAGCTGCGGGAAAAATTGCGCAGGTAATCGATCAATATTTGATCGGCGGCGATAAATCCGCCCAGACTGCCTATGCCCTTGCTCAAAGTGCCCATCACAACCCCTGCCCGGCCTTCGAGATTAAAATACTCCAAAGCGCCCCGTCCGTTTTCTCCCAGGACACCTGTGGCGTGGGCTTCATCCACCATGAGCAGGGCGTCGAATTCAGCGGCGATGGCGACTAATTCCGGCAAAGGGGCCAGATCGCCGTCCATGCTGAAAACGCTGTCAGTAACAATCAATATTTTCCTGAAGCGGGGTCTGGTGCGCTGCAAGGATTTTTTCAAATCATCCATATCGTTATGGCCGTAGACTAAAAGGCGCGCCGGACTCATGCGGCAGCCGTCCACGATACTGGCATGATTGAGACGGTCGATAAAAACGGCGTCATCCTTTTGAACCAAAGCGCTGATGGCGCCGGTATTAGTCATAAAACCGGCAGGGAAAACCAAGGCGGCCTGGCTGGATTTGAAGCGGGCGATTTGCGTCTCAAGTTCCTGATGTAATTGCATGTTGCCGCAAATCAGCCGGGAAGCCCCCGCCCCCCAACCATATTTTTGTATGGCATTTATCGCCGCAATCCGCAAAGCCGGATGATTGGCCAGTCCTAAGTAATTGTTGGAGCAAAAATTGATGTATCTGCGCCCGTCGCAAATGACTTCCGCGTCCTGAGGTGAGGCTATGGTACGCAAAAAGCGATAGCGTCCCGTTTGGTGCAGGTTATTTATCTGATCTTCAAAGAATTGTTGCCAGATTTGATTCATTTATCGGTGGGTGTTCTGCCTGGTAGCACAGGCTTCCAGCCTGTGACATCATTTTCTAGTTGACACAACACAATTGTCATCCCCGAATGCCTTTATCGGGGATATGATTTTTCAACCAGTTAAAATCAGATTCCCGATAACACCATTCGGGAATGACAACTAGTAGAATGTTCCATAAATAATGATGTACAGAACCTGTCATTGCGAGCGGAGCGAAGCAATCTCGATTTTATTGTAGCGTCTGAGATTGCTTCGGCGGTAAGACTGCCTCGTAATGACATTAAACGTGCTATATTATTTATGGAACGTTACACTAGAAAATGATGTGACATCGACGTCACAGGCTGGAAGCCTGTGCTACCGGATGCAGGGTTAATTCCCGTCACAGAGACAAAAGTATCCATCTGCTTTACAGTTTCGAAAAAAGTAACCCCAAATTCACTTTTTCGGAACTTTTGCGCAGTTTCGCAATTCTTCTATAACCTTAAATAATCCTACTTGTCATGCAAGGCAATAAACACTAACGCCGCAACGCCGACCAAAACCATAACGATATTGAACACAAACAGACAGACCATGCCTGAACGAAATGTGTCTAACGCTTTTTGGACATCGCGCGGGTCAGGTTTGTTCCTTCCTTTCATAAGCCAGCACCTTAGAAAGAAAAGCTTCCGCCGGAAGTTATTTATTGTGAAATCAACCCATCATTTCAGCAATTTTTTGCCCCCAAAGGCGGCATTCCTCCAAATTAGATTCAGTGGGTACCAAAAGGCAGCGCATTCCGGGCACTGCCACGTTCATTTTCAAATCTCTCATGCGTTGGGTTAACATCGGAACCGCCTCGCCGCTCCAGCCATAGGAGCCGAAGGCCGCTCCGATTTTGCCTTTAAGTTTGATGGTGGCCAGATTACTTAACACATCCCAAACCGGTTTTAAGGCATCGTAATTGATGGTGGGGGAGCCTATAAGCAAGGCTTGCGCTCCTTCTATTTCATCCCGTAATTGATTAAAATCCGCCAATGTTGCGTCATGGATACTGATTCCCTTGCCCCCGGCTTTAAGCCCTTCGCCGATTGCCCGCGCCATGGCCTTGGTATTGCCATAGGCGCTTACAAATACTATGACGGCCTTCCTGGGATCGGTTTTGACCAGCTGACTCCATTGTCGGTAAAGATTTTTGTACTCATCCAGATTCCGCCTCAATAGCGGGCCGTGACTGGGAGCGATTATTTTCAAGGGCAAGGTTTCGATTTTATCCAGGGCTTGCAGGACATATTCCTTAAAAGGACGCAGGATATGATCGTAATAATATTTGAAAGCCTCCAGTTGCCCGTCGATCTTGATTTGATCGGCAAATAACTGGCATTCGCCGCAATAATGCGCCCCGAAGGCATCGCAGGTAAAGAGGATTCGATCCTCCACCAGATAGGTAAAGATGCTGTCCGGCCAGTGCAGAAAAGGGGCCAGGATAAATTTTAACCTTTTGCCGCCTAAATCCAGTTCCTCCCCGTCTTTTACCTCCCGGCAATTAAATGGGCGGTTGACAATCTCCTTGCAAAACATACAACCGGCGCGGGAGGCCAAGACCTGAACCTGTGGAGCCAGATCGAGCAAAGCGGCTAACGCCCCGGAGTGATCCGGCTCGGCATGGTTGATGACGATATAATCCAAGGATTTCAGATCGATTAACCCGCTTAGGTTTTTCAGCAAATTCTGGGTGAAACCGGCCTTGACCGTTTCGATTAAAGCGCTTTTTTGTCCTTGCACCAGATAGGCGTTATAGGTTGTGCCGCGTTCGGTTTGCATAATTATATCGAAGATGCGCAGATTGGGGTCTAGTGCGCCTACCCAGTGGACGCCGTTTGCGATTTGCATGGCCTTTATCCTCACTAGCGTAACGTTCCATAAATAACAATGTACAAAACCTGTCATTGCGAGCGGAGCGAAGCAATCTCTGGTTCCGTGCGTTTGAGATTGCTTCGGCGATAAAACTGCCTCGCAATGACATTAAACACGATATATTATTTACGGAACACTCTACTAAATTTTCATAAACAGGGCTTTATTCGCTCCACACGCAGGGCAAACCCAATCCTCCGGCAACTGCTCAAAAGAAGTACCCGGCTTGATGTCATTGTCGGGATCGCCTTGTTCCGGATCGTAAACATAACCGCAGACCGTACATTCCCACTTTTGCATGTGATCGTCTCCTAAAAAGTTTGGGTAAACCGCTTCCAGGTGTCGTCAATAAAATCAATGATAAAACGGGCATTTTCTATAGCTTGTCGGGCATCGTCTTCATCAAAAACATCTCTGGCTGCATTTGCTTCGGAGCCGTAAAAAGAAAGTTCTCTGTCCAGAGTCAGTTTGTCGGCAATATCGGCGATTCTTTCGGTGATTTCCGGGTCGATATTAAGTTCGATAAAGGTTTTTCGTATCACTTTACCTATTTTATGCGATTTGGGGTATTCAATAGACATTAGCCGCATAATACCTTTCAAAGATAATTCCACACATTCCTGGCATTTCCTTACCACGCGATGGTAATGTCCTTCGGTAAGAGAATGTTGTGCTTCTTTCCAAATTATTTTGGCATCTTCAATATATCCCTGAGAAGTATTGATATTGGTCATAAGCTTACAATCTCCCCCATTTTTATGTGGGGTTTGAGCACCCAATAATAACTGCCGTCATCCAATATTACTTTATAAGAGCCAAGCCGCTCCAGATCGTTTTTTAATTGCCTGAGTTTATTTTCAAAAGAGCCGTCGTCTAAAAGAATGACCCCGTCATCCACCATATCCAGGAAAATCGGTTTCGTATCTTGTATTTCTTCAAGAGTATAGAGCACGGGAGAAAATTCCGGAAGATAGCCTTTTTCGTACAAGTTATTATAACTGGCTTTTTCCCGGATGGCTTTAACTAAAGGGAAAATAATTTCCGTTCGTTTATGGCGGCTATGGGGTAATTCTTTAAATACCAGGCAAATATCGATGTCACTATGTTTTTTAGCTGTGCCTTTGGCAACTGACCCATATAAAACCGCACTGATAATATTATGCGGGAAACTGTCTTTGAGCATAGCGATAAAGTCGATAATTAGCTGGCTGTATTCTTTAGACGTTATCTTGTTCTGTTTTAAAATTCCCGCCGATGTAACCATATATTATTTTTACCATAAATTGCAAAATAAGGCAAAGGTTTATTGAAGGTAAAGAATACAAAAAACAGGAGTCAGGAGTCAGAATAATTGAAAATCACCTATCTGTTCTGACTTCTGTCTTCTGACTTCTTTTTAACCCCGGCTTATCTGCGACAACAATTTCCACCCTAATTGATACGCCTGGCCTAAGACATCCGAATGGGCGCTGATTCTGCCTTTGGCGTCGATATTGTCGCATAATAATTCATGCGCATAGCTGACATCTTCGGTGCCGAAAAAAGCCTTGACCGGCTTAACGGCGCAATGAAAAATATCCAGACCGGCCTGCCCGCGCACGGAAAGGAAAACACCGGGGCGTTTATTTTCATGCGGGCTTTGCTTGAGCAAAAACTTACGAACCCAATGGCATTGGCAGCGGTCGATTACAGCTTTTAATTGGGCGCTCACACCGCTGAAAAAAATCGGAGAGGCGACAACCAGCGCTCCGGCACTATCCAGTTGTTTATAAATGGATTGCATATCGTCATCGACGACACAACAGCCGCTCTTGTCACATCCGCCGCATTCCTGGCAGGGACTTATCTTCAATTCGTTGAGAATTATCTTATTTACCTGTCCGCCTTTATCTTTAACACCGGCGGTCAGACAATCCAAAAGAATTTCACTGTTCCCGCCCCGACGGGGACTCCCGGCAAAAGCTAAAATTGTCGGCATGATTTTTAGCTCCTAAACAATTATACCATCATAGGGTAAGAACTTATAAATTCCCGCAGGGCATAATTGCCATATATCACAAACAATGATTTTTATATAACCAATTGAAATATTACACCGCAGTCCTGGCTGCAAACAAACAATTTATAATTTCTCAACATAGCAAATATATCACTTAATTCTATACTCTAAAAAAAGTACCGCTTATAACAACATTTACAAATAAACCTTTAGAGTTTTATGGTTGCAAAATATACAATATTAACCTATTATACCAAATAGTTATCAGCTATCGACTTTTAATGTGTTTTTGAATAACATCATGATAAATAATAAATTTTCATATATTGCAAAATATTGTAGACTTATTTGTGGGCTTTTGTTATAATGCACATTCGATATATTTATTCTATAAATATCAATAGTTGACTTTTATCCCAAGTATTTTATAAAATAGGGGCTGATAGTCTTCGCCAAAGGCAGCGGTAATTTACTCCAGATTTTTTTCGCCAGATCGTATTTAGGATTAGAAGGGCTCAAATTGGGCATTTTTTGACCGGGATATAAATGGTATTGGTAATATAGGGGCTTAGGTTCAATTCCCCAATGTTTTTTAAACTCGAAGGAGCCGGTATCCTTGCGGCTACGTCCCAGATCGAAATGGCTAAAACCCTGAGCGCAGCCGAATTGAATCGCCTCCCACAGGATATAATTGTTGGGGGCAAATTCTAAATAATCCGGGTCATAACCGATATAGTAGGGCAGCAGGGTGTCTTTAAATCTAAAAACCATTAAGCTGTTTATTATTTTGTTTTGATAGACGGTGGAGAAAAGGACAATATCCTGCGGAAAAGCGCTAACTAAATTTAAAAACCATTGCCGGGGCAAAACCGGGGTGCCGAGCGAGGTTTGGGTACGGGCAAAAAGGTGGTAAAAGATTTCCCTCTCCTGCGCATCGATTTGCCCCCAAACCGGCTTTTTGTAAAGTGACAAACCGGATTTGATGCCCTTGCGCAATATGTTGCGGTTGCGTTTGCGCATGTTTTGCCAATTGATTTCCGGGTCGGAGGCTAAGTCCAGATTAAAGGTCATGTAAAGGTCTTTGGTAGCCAGGTTAAGATTCAATGGTCTTTGCTCTCTCAGTTCTAAATAATTGACTCCCAGCTCCCCTCCCAACTTTATGGCGTCGCTAATCAGTTCTTTTTCGATTATTTCATCATCCGCGCAAACACCCCCATAAACTCCAAAGGGTAATGAGATTAAAAAATGCCCGAAGATGGCGTTTTTTATTTCCACCAAAGGGAAAATACCGAGCAGCTTTTCATTTTCCAGGGCGCATAGATTTATTACCCGATGCTGAAAAGTTTTGTTAATTACCTGCTGCCAACCTGTGGTATGAAAGAAGGTACTGCTTGAATGCTGTAATAAAAAATTATCCCATTGACTGAATTGATTTTGTTTCAATTGCGTTATGACCATATTTCTAAACCTTATAATTATCAGTTTTGTAGGGTGGGCTGTGCCCACCAAATTTGAGGGCTTAGCATTATTTATGCCAGTCAAAAATCAGTCGTAGTGCCGGGGCTTTAGCCCCGGAAGTTCAGCCCTGAAGGGCTGGGACTACGGAATTCAAGATTATATTATAACAAATTATTCTGACTCCTGTTTCCTTACATCAGTTGTCATAAATAGCATAAATTAACAAATCAGCGGATGCGGTGCATTTTTTACTTGCCATAAATATCACAATAGTGTATTATACAAAATACAGGCGTAAGCTTTAAACCAAACACGTTTTCTAGTCGCAGGTCTCAATATCAACCGCTTCTGCCAAAGAGCCAAGGTAGAAAGCAAGTGGAGAATGGACGATGGAAAATACAATCTATAAGACGTTGATTTCAAAAAACATGACCCAGGCGGAATTAGCACGCAAGGTAGGCGTCAAAAGAGAATACATCAACCGCATCATCAACCGTAAAATTACTCCGACCATACCTTTGGGGTTAAGAATCGCCAAGGCGCTGGGGCTGAAAGTTGAGGACATATTTTTTGACGACCGCTCTTTTTTCTAGTACGCTGTCCAGTTTATATTGACTGGTTGGGATAAAGATTTTATACCCTCCGTTTTGTCATTCCCGAATGATGTTATCGGGAATCTGGCTTTTAAAAACACCATATCCGTCCCCGAATGCTTTTATCGGGGATAAAGGCGTTCGGGGATGACATATTGGAACCCATCATAACTAACTGGACGGTGTACTAGGTACCGGCAAGCCGGTGGATTTCCATTAAGCCGGTTTCTTCCAAAAGCGGTTGGATTAAATGATCGTCTTCTGTTTGGGCAAGTGCCTGGGGCTTAAGGGCTTTTATCATCTCCTTTTGCCCCTTTTGATTTACAATCACTACATAATTTACACAATCCAATGCAGAAACGATATGCGCTCTTTCCTCTTCGGACAGCGATCCCGGTTTGAAATCTTCTTGTTTGCCTACTGTTTCGTCATCCCAAAGTCCTACAATAAGAATATCTCCCAGTCGGCGCGCCCGCTGTAACAGCTTGATTTGATTGACCTGTAAGCGGTCGAAATAGCCGAAAGTAGAAACAATCTTCTTGCCTTTCAGTCTTTCCAGATTTACCACATGTTCTAATTCTTTCAGGGTTTTAACTTTATTGTTCGAATAATGATGTTCTCCGGCTACGTAATCGAAGATTTCATCACAAGTCACGGTGGCGGTGCCTATTTTGCTGACCACAATCCCCGCGGCAATATTAGCCAGAGTTGCAGCTTCATCGAAGGAGAGTTTTTGCGCCAAACCCAAGCCCAATAAGGCTACCACCGTATCCCCGGCGCCGGACACATCGTATACTTCCCGCGCCTTGGCCGGTATATGTAATATCGGCCTTCCCTTGTCCAGCAAAGACATCCCCTCTTTGCTTCTGGTAATGAGCACCGCTTGTAAATTCAAGGCGGTTAATAATTTTTGGGCGGCGCAAATTATTTGATCTTCTTGCCCCAAATCCAAACCGGTTGCCAGTGACGCCTCTTTTTTATTGGGGGTGATGATGCTTGAGCCGTAATATTTCCCATAGTCCTGACCTTTCGGATCGACTATGACGGGAATATTATTTTTCCGGGCTAAGGGTATAATGCCTTGTAATAATCTTTCGGTTAAAACACCCTTGAGATAATCGGAAATCAACAAAGCATCCAGGTCTTTTAAGCGCCCGGTTACGTACCCGATTAATTTTTCCTCTAAGTGCGCGGTAATGGCGGTTTTGGTTTCCCGATCCAGACGCACCACTTGCTGGTTTACCGCGATCACCCGTGTTTTGCAACTGGTTATCCGCTGTTTGTCGCTGATTATGCCTGGTATTTCCACACCCAATTGCCGCATTTCATCTTTCAGCAGCGTTCCGTTGGTGTCGTCGCCAATAACGCTTGCGACTTCAACTTTAGCCCCCAGGCTGACCAGATTATTGACCACATTACCGGCCCCGCCCAGGGTGTAAGCCTCTTTTTTGACATCCACCACCTGTACCGGGGCTTCCGGGGAAATACGCTCCACCTCTCCCCAGATATAATTGTCGATCATCAGATCACCCATGACCAGCAATCTGCGGTCTTTAAAACCGGCTAAGATGTTTTTGAGACGATCCAAATCCATTTACAAGACCCTTTAAGTTAAACCACAGAAACACGGAATTACAGAACCACAGAAAAAACAAAAACATTTTGATTTTTTTCCGTGCTTCAATTCTTCTGTGTTTCAGTGGTTTCTTTATTGTCTAACGCTTTGGGTGGGTTCATTACATATTCTTCAATCTGCCTTCCCAATAATCGCAGCAAGCTGCGGTCTTTTCCGCCGCGATGCCGGTATATTTCTCCGGGTTAAGCAATACATCCTTTTGTTCTTCCGGCAGATTCCGCCAAAATACTTGCATCGTCGGATCACTTTGCAGGGCATCGACCAAACGTTCCCCGCTCATGCGGCAGCGGGATGACAATTTATGGATGTACTCATAGCCGGTGGGCAAACCGGATAAGGCCAACAGGGTATAAATCCCCTCGGCGATGCTGGTTTCCTTAGTCTGATCCAAATGGTAGCGGACTTTCTCCTGGTTTACCTCGATTTTGGCCAGCGATTTATTCAAACGTTTTACCGCGCTGATAAAGCCTACGAACAATTCCATCACGAACCGTCCGGAGGCGGAGTTGGTCAAATCCCGCTGATGTTCCGAGATTTGATCCAGAAAAAGGGTGGTCATCCGGGGCATAAAGGCTTTCCAGAGGCTTTTTACATTCTCGTAATCCTTGGGGTTAACCTTGTGCGGCATAGTCGACGAGCCGACCCGATCCGGATCATCAGCCTCCCGCAACTCGCTGATTTCGCTGCGCTCCAGATGCCGGACATCGTCGGCTAAATTGGCCAGTACGCCGAAAGCGGAAGCCACAGCATATGCCAAATCGGTCACATACTCCGGCTCGACAATCTGGGTGGAATGCGTAGACGGAGTAAGCCCCAATTCGGCCAGGACATCCCGTTCAAATTGCAGCGGAGAGAGCTTATATTGTTTGGCCACCAGCGCCAACGAATTGGAAACCCCCACCGCTCCCGATAACTGCCCGCGCAGATTACCGGCAGCCTGATGTATCAGCTCGATGCGGTTTCCCAGGCGGCTGACATATTCCGCCCAGGTATGGCCGAAGGTGATCGGCACAGCATATTGGCCGTGGGTGCGTCCGGTCTGCCCCATATCTTTGCTCTGACGCGCCAGGCCGATCAGCAGGCTTTCCAGTTGCAGCAGATCGGGGATAACCACCTTGTGAAACAAGTCCTTGAAACGCAGGGCGCTGGCGGTATCCATTATATCGGCGGAAGTGGCGAAAAGGTGCAGATAGGGGTTGGCCTCTTGGCTAACTTTTCTTTTTATACAATTTACCAAGGCTCTGATGTTATGCTGAATGCGCTGTTCTTCGGCATAAACCGCCTCCGGATCAATGTCTGAACATGCGTTTTCCACGTCCTGAGCAATAGCTTGGTTGCAAATGCCGTATTTAGCCATGGTCTTGACTAAGGCCGCTTCCACTTTCGCCAGATAGCCAACATAAGCTTTTTCCGTAACATAGGGCTTGAGCCGCTCGAATAACTCCCAATCACTGCCGTAATATCTATAATCCAGCGGACTGACCGCATCATAAAGCTGCATTTATGCTCCTTAATAAATTGGCTATAGGCTATGGGCTTTGGGCAAAAACATTTTTTGTTTTAGCCTAAAGCCTAAAGCCTGTAGCCCATAGCCTTTTCTTTAACTAATATCGATAAAATTCTGTAACAACTGCTTGCCCACATCCGTCAGAATCGATTCCGGATGAAACTGCACCCCCTCGATCAGGTATTCCTTATGCCGCACCCCCATGATTTCACCTTCCTGGGTATAGGCGCTGATCTGAAGGCAGGCCGGCAGGGATTCCCGTTCGATAATCAACGAATGATAGCGGGTGGCGGTAAACGGGTTAGGCAGATTTTTAAAAATAGTGGAATGATCATGATGGATTTGCGAGGTCTTGCCGTGCATCAAACGCGGCGCCCGGATCACATTCCCGCCGAAAGCCTCGCCGATGGATTGATGTCCCAAACATACCCCAAGGATAGGAATTTTCCCGGCAAAACACTTAATCAAGGGCACGGAAATACCGGCTTCTTTGGGCGTGCAAGGCCCCGGTGAAATAACAATGCGCTCAGGGTTTAACCGTTCAATCTCTCCCAGGCTTATCTTGTCGTTGCGGTAAACCTTTATATCCTGCCCTAATTCACCTAAATATTGCACCAGATTATAGGTGAATGAATCATAGTTATCGATCATCAACAGCATGAATTTATCCTTTGCAATAGAGGTAGTTGCAAAAGTGTCTGTCATCCCCGAATGCCTTTATCGGGGATATGGTTTTTCAAATAGTTAAAACCAGATTCCCGCTCAAAATCACTGCGGGAATGACATTTTGGGGACTTTTGCAACTACTTCAATAGGTTATTAAATAACTGTGTTAATATACTCTGCCTTGTGGGTTTTGTCAAAATTTTTCTTTAAATTCAATACCGTTCACCTAAGACGTAGCGCAGGGCTTTAGCCTTGCTTCTGGGGTGGCTTTGGCGGGAACGAAGGAGCAGACCTGAAGGTCTGCGCTACGTTAAGTGAACGGTATTGGGTTTAAATTGACAAGGCTAAAATCCGATAGTATAGTTTTGACATGATCGATTTATCCCAAGTTTATTTTTCCTACCCAACTGCCCAAGGCAATTTGCCGGCATTGAAAAATATCAATTTACACATCGAACCGGGAGAGTTCATCGCTTTATTGGGAGCAAACAGTTCCGGCAAATCCACGCTTTGTAAGCTGATGGCCGGTCTGCTTTTGCCCCAGTCCGGAGAGATTAGTTTCAATACATCATCCCCGAATGCTTTTATCGGGGATATAAAAACCGGATTCCCGATAACTTCATTCGGGAATGACAAAATGGGGAGTAGCTGCATCAAGCTCACGCATCCCCTGATCGGTCTGATTTTGGCCAATCCTGAGGATCAAATACTTTGTCCCGCGGTTGAGGAAGAAATCGCCTTCGGCCTGCAAAATCTGGGACTCCCCTACCCGGTTATCATGGAGCGGGTGGAAAAATCCCTGGAGCTTTTGCAGCTTGCCTCTTTGCGCAAAAAACCTACCTATTCGTTATCCGGCGGCGAGCAGCAAAAATTGATTATCGCCGCCCTTTTAGCCTTGCAGCCCCGTTGTTTGATTTTAGATGAAGCCGTTTCTTTCCTCGATGCTCAGCAAAAGAAATTGATTCAGGAGGTTGTCCGCAACCTGAATAAGGAACAAGGGGTTAGCATAATCTGGAGCACCCCGTTGCCGGAGGAAACCGAAGCAGCCGACCGCGTATTTGTGCTGCATAACGGCGAACTGACGCCCCAAGGCTCCAATGCCATTAAGTTAAGGAATTGTCATTGCGAGACAGTCTTATCGCCGAAGCAATCTCATCCGCTCGATACCAGAGATTGCTTCGCTCCGCTCGCAATGACAAATTATGTAAAACGTTCCGATTATAACCCCGCCCCGAAAACGAAAATTCCCCCCTCTGCTAATGCCGACACCAAAGCATTGCTTTCTATCCAAAATCTGACCTACAAACCGGCCTACCATTCCGACAACATCTTAACCGACCTGAATCTCAATATTCGTCAAGGCGAATTCTGGGGGATTACCGGACAGATTGGAAGCGGGAAAACCACGCTGTTGCAATTACTTTGCGGGATTTTGATCCCCACAAGCGGCAAAGTACACCGATCTGACGCCATAAGGCCTGACGCTGTCGGTATGGTGTTTCAATACCCGGAGCGGCAATTTTTCAACACGGACATTATGACGGAAGCGGCGTTCGGATTGCGCCAAAAAGGTCTGAAGGAGGCGGAAATCGGCAAAAGAACAGAACAGGTTTTTTCACTGCTGAAATTAGACGGCCAGCTCCATCACAAATCGTGGATGGAATTAAGCGGCGGGGAAAAAAGAAGATTGGCCATAGCCTGTATTTTGGTCATGCAGCCACAAGTACTTTTATTGGATGAGCCGACCGCCGGTTTGGATACTGGCAATAAAAGGGATTTGATCGCGGTATTAAAACATTTACACCACCAGTCAGGATTAACTATTGTGATGGTATCCCATGATATTTTTGAACTCACTCAACTGACGGAAAACATTCTGATTTTACCTGTTTAAAAATTTCGGGTAAAATTGTAAGATATTGCATATTTACCCTGTTTATTCAACCGGATATTTTACCTTGCCACCGATTTTTAGCCTTAAATATTCTCCGGCCTGCGCGCGAATGTTAACATTTGCATCAATAATATCAACCGCTATCAAAAGCCTGCCTGCAAACCATTTCACCTTTATTCAGTCTGAATATTAAAGGCATATTACTTGCAGCTAACTAAAGAGAGCGTTATTTACCGGGAAACAGATAAGCGAGGTCTGTCATGACCGGAAAACCGGCGAAGCAGGCTGGGTTCACCCTGGTTGAGCTTATGATTACTGTCACGATTATCGGCCTTTTGGCTGCTGTGGCTTATCCGCACTACAGACGTTATTTAACCGACAGTGAAAGTTATGATGCCCAGGCAGTAATCGAAAACCTGGCTTCAGCCGAAAAAACGGAACGGCAATTAACAGGGGCTTTCACCCTCGGAACCGCTCCTACCGACACCGATGGGGATGGCTGGGCGGAAGCAAGCGACGGCAATAGTTGTTATATCATTGGTACTACAGTAGTTAGATTAGGTGATGCGCCCAATTTTGAATTTCAAATTACTACTCTGGATGCCTGGGCGAACACCTTTGTAATAACTGCTCAGGGAAAAGATGGGTTAGTAGATAGCGGCGATCAGTTAATCTTTGATTATGATGCCACACGCAATCCCAGGGAACAGTGGACTGCAAACGGTAGTTTCAGCGCTCCGTAACACATGAAATGCCGATTTTAAACAGGAGTTAACCTATGCAGGAAAAATCAGGGCAATCAGGGCAAGCGGCTAAAAGAAAGACTGGTTTACTATACAACCAGGCTGGGTTGGGTTTGATTGAGGTATTGGTTGCCGCGGTAATTTTTGCCTTTGTGTTACTTTCCTTTGGTTATATGTATGCTGTGGGACAAGGGATGATCGGCAGCAACGGTGATCGGCGTATGGCGGTGACATTTGCCGTGGAAACCACAGAAGAGATAAAGGGACGCGGGTTCGACTGGCTGGCAACCGAATTGGCCACAGCCCAAGCCGGGCAAGCCAATACCTATACATTGACCGACACCAACGGCGATCAGGAATGGGTGGGGACCGATACCACCGGCAGCAATTTTTTCCAACGCCAAGTAGCAATCGCTTATGTAAATGATGATGACTTTCAACAAATAGTCACCAGTTCCGATTCAATTCGCATCACGGTTACTGTGTCTCCGGGCGGTGCCGGACGGTATTCAGAATTCAGCCCGGTAAGCATGGTAACTGCATTGACGAGGTTTTAATATGCGGCTTATGCCTAAACACAAAGCCCAAAAAATAATTGAAACCTTATGCGGCGTTTCAGGCTTTACTCTGGTGGAACTGATGGTTGCCACCCTTATTATGGCCGGCCTGATTGCGGCCATCATGATGTCTTACAGCAATATGCCGATCAGCAGCGCCAAGGGCAACGTGGTTTTGGCGTTAGAGCAGGACGCAAGCCTGGCAATGGAGGATATGACTAATACCATCCGCGGCGCTACCGCGCTTAATATCGGGGCTAATAGTTTTACCGCTACGTTTAACGGTCAGAACTTGCAGTATCATCTGGGCGCCGTAGGGGGTGCGTTCGAGGGGATATTGCTTAAAGATGTCGATGCCGCAACCAATCAACTACAGGTAGGGGACTTTAGTATGGAACAGTATGGAATGGAGGTTTCCAACCTGGTCTTTGTCAGCAATCCAAATCCGGTAAATACCGTGAGCATTAATATGACTATAAACTTATTGCAGACTATTATCAACCAAAACACCGGGGCGCGGGAAAATGTGATTTTGGATACGTTAACATTCGCCACTCAGGTTTCTCCGCGCAATGTTACATTATAATGTCCGGTGTTATTGCCGGTAGCACAGGCTTCCAGCCTGTGTTTGCGGCGGCTTTAGTACTTGCGCCGTTATCTCGTGCGGGCGCTGCCCGCATCACAGGCAAGATGCCTGTGCTACCAGATGAATAGATAACAAGAACAACTAGTTAAACAAATCAAGTTGGGGGAAAGGGTAAAGGAGGCTGAACTATGAGCAGAAAAATGTACAAATGGATGTCAATCATCCGCAACAACAAAGGCATGGCGCTGGTCGCTGTTCTGGTAGTCAGTACCGTGCTGGCGCTGACCGGCAATTCGTATTTGTCGACCAGCGGCATGGATTCCGGGATGGTCAACAAACAGGCCAGCCGGGCTCAAGCCATGTACGCCGCTGAAGCCGGACTGGAAATGGCCAAGCGCAAATTTTCCGCGACGCTTTGCGGTGGTGATCCATTGGGGGATTCTCAAATCTACACCAACGACCGCTATAACATTCCCGGACATGCAGACCCGCTTAAACTCAAAGTTCAATTGGCTTTATCCGGCGACAATTACATCGCTTCGTCCGGCGCCGAATTGCCCAATGGGACAAAAGCCAAAGTCACCGCTAATTTAACGGAAGACCCCAACGGCAAGGATTTTCCCCTTTACGGTTACGGCATTTACGCCAAAGAGGTGGTTCACGGGGAGCCGGACACCGAAAACGTCGACCTGCTGATCCGCGTTTGCAAACCGATTAAAGGCAAAAAATGGGGGTTATGGCATCCGGAAAAAGATGTGATCCTGCCTTTAAAGCAAAGCTGCTCCGGGGACTACAGCACTTGCCATCAGACTGACAGCATTGTACGAAAAGGTCACTGGTATTACGGCCCGACCGGTTACTGGAAATCCAGAATTCATAAGTCTACCGGCCTGACCGCGACCGTGCTTACCGATTCACATGCCGATTTCAAATGGCGCGGCGTCAATCTGAACGGCTGGCGCCTGGTGCCGGATACAAGATACGACACCAAGTACTATCCGATCGTGGCCCACGACCGGCACACCGTTACCGTAACCGGCGACATGCTGGCCGGCGGAGCTGCGGTAGGGAATTCCTACCGCATCGAAAAAGTGCTGGCCGATTCTGATCCGGGGGTAACCTACTATACTTACAATTCCAATAAAGACGCCCCGGAAAATCCGGTAAAGGTTGAGAAAGAGGATGTGGTCAAGGAAGGCACTTACTGCTTCCCGACGTTAACCGGCAACGGCTTCAACGAGGCGGCCTTCATCCCGCAGCCGCCGCTGCCTGAACCGCTGATCGACGTTACCCTGGATTGCGGGGGCTATATTGCCCAAGACCCGGGAAACGGAAACAATATAACTGTAAACTCTCTCTGTAAAATCAAAGAGGCCATGGCCAAACACAGAACAAACACCACCAAGATGACGGTAAGCGGCGCTATCGAAGCCAATAAATCGCGGGTGTACGTGATGCGCGGCAACACCGACAGCACCAAAAACAGCCTGCTGGGGAAAAATAACACCCTGACTCTGGAGGGAAGCTCGATCTTAAAATTCCCCGACGGCGGGTTGACTATAGCCCATGACTCTGAATGGCGCATCAAGGGCGCTAACACTATCATTGAAATTAGCGGACATCTGCATTTGGGTTACAAGTCCAAATTATACATTGAAGGAAACGCTTATCTGGTGATTGACGGCCATATGCGTCTGGAACGGCAAGCCGTGTTGGAATGTACCGGCAACCTGTACATTATCTCCAAGCAGTCCAACAAGGGGGATTGGGTGGACTCCGATCCGGCTATTTTCCTGGGCGGCGGCAAGAACGGCGACAGCAAGTGGAACGAGAAGGGGTCGCTCATTAAGGTTGCCGGCAATCTGGAGGTCTACAACCCCAACGGGGATTTGGTAATCAAACGCAAATCCAGCATACAAGTGGCGGGAAACGCCAGCTTCAACGTAAACAACTTTATCGTTAAGAGAAAGGGCGACGCCAAGAGACCAAAAAGCCACGCCCCGCGTAACGAAAAGGGCGAGGAAGAAAAAGAGAATGAGGGGAAGTGGAAAAAAGAAGAGAGCGAGGGATCGACCTTGCTGACCAAATGCGACAAAACCAAGCCGCACAGCCATTTTGAACCCAGCGACGACGAGGATGACGACGAGGATCGCGACGCTGACGGCAATACCGACATCACCAAGGGTCAACTGGCGCAGAGAGAGTCCTTCTGCCGCGGACATCATTTCGCGGCTAAAGTCACTCAATCCCGCGGCTGCGCCCAAACGCAAGCCTGTCATACCGATGGCAGCGGCAAGGGTAAATGGGCCAAGATTTGGTGGCCGAAGCATGAGGATAGTATTGATTCGGATCCCTTTGGCAATGATGCCTTCAGAAAGGGGCATAAGGAGGTGTACATCCAGGGGGAAACCACCATTGCCGCTCAGGGTGGAATCTATTTGTATAACGGCAACCTGTATTTCGGCAAACCTACTACCGGAAGCGGCGAAGATACCGGTAAGTTTACCACCCTGGTCAGCCGGGGCGATATGCACATCCGCAATTGCAACGTAGTTTTCAACGGCGAGGCGGATATCGATGCCGGCGACGGAAGTTTAGGCGCCAACGGCGAGCCTGAGGACAGCTTTATCTTAGGCGGCGGCAAGTACGGGGCGATCAAGTTCGGTGGCCAGACGATGATTGAGCATAAAGGCTCTTTTATCGATATGAGCGAGACCAAATTGGCTATCGGAGACGAAGTGCAGATTTACGGCAACCACGTGATCAACGTCGGGAGCTTCGGTCTGCCCAAAATCAGCAAGGTCAAGAAGATCAAATGCTTGTCCGGCAGACGCTGGCCTCTCAAACGGGTACTGCCGATACTGGCCCGTTTCCGCTGGTACAACTCTGTCGATGAAGTGGGAAGCTGGGTCGGCGAATGGAAAGACTGGAGAGATGCCAAGTATGACGACAACAAATACCAGACGGCCTATATGAAGATTAAAGACCCGGCCAAGCTGGTAATCATCAATACCGGGGATACCGCCGACGGCGCCTATACCCGCACCAAGCGCACCTTCTTCGGGCACATTTATTCGCCCAACGCCGAGGTGGAGGTAGCGGATCTGCCGGCAGGACTGGAAGACGTGATTCCTTCTTACATGTGGGGTGCAATCGCCTCTAACGAGACGGTGACCGTGCATAACAAGAACCAGTTCTATTTCGACAAGGCGCTGAAAGACGCGATTGCCGTTAAACTTCCGGCGATGAAGGTAAGCTCCTGGCGCTCTACATCCTACGATAACGTTACTCCTACAACTCCGGGCCAATAAAACACTTTAGCAGGTATATTCCGGGCATTAGCTAATGCCCGGAATATACCTGCTAAAGTGTTTTATTGGCCCGGAGTTGTAGGAGTAACGTTATCGTAGGAT
>JACRJN010000007.1 GCA_016235675.1 Candidatus Schekmanbacteria bacterium | reverse complement strand
TAACCTTAAGTAATTATTCGAACACGACATATTGTCAAAAGATTAAATTCTTTAGGGAAATTACAATTTGCAAATCCCCCTTAATCCCCCTTTGCTAAAGGGGGAAACCAAAGGTAACGGTTATTTACGGATAAGCTCTAAAGGATTTTTTCAATAATTCTTCATTTTTTGAAAAAATCTATTGTAGTTGTGTAATACCGCTTGGGCCAGGAACTCTATTTTGTAATAAAGTTTTAAAAACCCCTAAATCTATAGTATTTATTCTCCCGTCACAGTTAAAATCTGCATTGATAGATTGCGGAGCGTTAGGAGTTTGAAAGGATTTTTTAAATAATCCCAAATCTAGGGTATTAACCCTGCCGTCATTATTTAAATCCGCATCGCATATATTTCCATAACCGTCCGAATCTGTATCACATTGGTCGGGATTGTTTATATTGAGACAATTATCAATTAAATCAAGAATATTATCACCGTCTTTATCTGCTTCATTATACGGCTCCAATAAAACGACATCACCGTTTTCACTTTGGGCTACAATTTGCCCGTTATTATTTATGGCATAGGCAAAACTTAATTTTATCCCTTGATTATTTATAATAAGCCCATTTAAATCATAAAACTCATCGTCTTGATAAATTAATACCCCCTGAACATCATTTTTGTTAAAAGATCCAACGATCACCCCGGAATCATTTAGATCACTGGCTACAGTTGAGGAAGCTCCCTCAAAAAGCCCCAAATCCTCAATTCCATTAAGTGCATCCCATCGAAAAATACGACCATTAATACTAAAACCTTGTTTATGCCAATTCCCGACTATCTGTCCTGAGTTATTTATGCTGATTTGTGCAATGTCTACTGAAGATTTATCTGCCGGTCTGGGTAAATCTTTCAATCCGCTATTTTCGTCCCATAAATAAGCACCGAAATAACTATTTAGTCCGTAGTCCTTATATCTCCATCCTGCCACTTAATTATGGTCATTTATATCCATTCCCCTGCCGTTATTTGTTAAATATCGTATCCCTTCTCCCGGTTTCCAAATAACTGAAAATATATCCCCAGGGACACGTACACTCCCTACAATAATTCCATTATTATTAATCGCCACAGCATCGGTCAAACCATCAATTTTTTGATAACCGGATTTCTCTTCCCAAATATAAATAATAGGCCTTGTAGTACTGTTCCAATATTCTCCAATAATCTGCCCCAAATCATTGATAGCCCTAGCACGGGCACTGTATCCATCCTGGGCAAATCCGAGATCTTTTAGCCCCTCCTTCTTATCCCAAACAAAAGCCTGTGTTAAAGAATTCATGGTATATGAGCCGACTACTTGTCCCTCATTATTAATATCTAACCCCACCCCCTGAATTATAATTGAAGCCTTATAAAGTGGAGGAGCAGCAAAAACCATATCCGGCAGACAGAAATTAATTGCCCATAAAAAAACGGCGGGGAAAAATAATGTGGCAAATCTATTTTTCTTCAACATAGCCTCCCCTTTTTTTTGAAAGTGTTGACCTATAGCTACATCTTTTTCTTTTTTGATATTTCGGTGTGTATCACGCCGAAATATCAAAAAATGGTTTTAACCACGAAGCACACGAAGACCACGAAGAATTTGTAGAAAGAAAAATTAAAAAACAATCTGATGACTTGTTTAATCCTGTCTATCCAGTTATCCGGTCTAAAATATTTTTTTAAATAGTTAAATTCTTCGTGTGCTTCGTGTGCTTCGTGGTTAAAAAAGTATTTTCAGATAAAATTTCTTAAGTCAACAGCATTGCGGCTCTACCTGGGGGGAACGTTTCCACAATTGTTCCAGGTTATAAAATTGCCGGGCTTCTTCCATGAAGATGTGAACGATAAAATCGCCGTAGTCCATTAAAAGCCAGCATGAATCCTCAGTTTTCAGGCATGGCGTGAAAAGATGCACCCCCATTCCCTTGAACTTTCGGTGGATATTTTCCTCTATGGCGCTTAATTGCGGATGCGAAGAAGCGCTGCAAATGAGAAAATAATCGGTAAAGGAGCAATGCTCCCTGACATCCAGAATCAGCGGATCGATGGCTTTCAGATCGTTAGCTGTTTTATACGCTTGCTGGACTAATTGTTCGCTATTAATATTGATTCTCCTTTAATCTCAATACTGTTCACTTAAGACATAGCGCAGGGCTTTAGCCCTGCTTATGAAGGTGGCTTTGGCGGGCACTCCGGAGCAGACCTGAAGGTCTGCGCTACGTTAAGTGAACATTAACAAGTAATGCCCCAGATGTAAAATCCGGGGCATTACAACGTTTTATTAAATTATTAAAACTTTAACTTTTACGCATTACCGGGGGTAAAGCTGAAGGCAACTCCCAGTTTATTCAGAAAGTCACCGGCTACTTCCTTGGCCGGTTTCCCGTCTTTTTCCACTTTACTGATTAGTCCGTTCATGATGCCGTTGTCGATCTTGCCGTTAAGCTTGTTAATCAAACGCGCCAGCGCCGGGAATTTTTTCAAGGTATCATGGCGCACGATAGGCGCGGCGAAAAGCGGGTACCCTTCGGTCATTTCTTCCTTGTAGCTGGCATTTTGAGTATTAAACCCAAAGGTTTTCAACCAAATCAGGTCGAAATTCTTTTTATAAGCCTCTTTTACCTGCTCATAAACCTTATCCGGATTTTTTTCCACCTTGCCGCCCAGAATTTCTTTCAAGCCTACGCCGGTATACTCGATATAAAGCTGAATCTCATTCTCCTCGATGGCCTTGTGCGCCTCCATGGTGTCCTCAATCTCTTTGAGGGTTACTTTGGTTCCGGTTCTCTCCTCGATCAGGATGCCCAAAAGCTCGGCTAAAATCGCTTGCTCCGTAAAAGCTTTGTAGCCGATGGTTATTTTACGCCCTACGCAGGCATTGACCGGCAGCGCATAGCCGCAGGTCAGCCAGAACATGAAAAGCGCGGTGAGCAGCGCGGTGATTTTTTTCCCGCCGAAAAACATGGAAAACTCCTTTCGTATAATTTGTGCCTCCAAGGGTTATTGCTCTTCATAAACTCCGATCCTTCTATATTTATTATAGCGATTTTCCAGCAATTCATCAATGGAAAACCGGTCAAGTTCTTCTAAATGTTTTTTAATGGCTGTTTTCAGCACTGTTGCTTCCGCTTTGCCGTCCCGGTGCGCACCTCCGGTCGGCTCAGGGATAATGGAGTCGATTATTTTGAATGAATAGGCGTCTTGCGCCGTCAGACGCAAGGGTTCCGCGGCATCGGCGGCTTTGGAAGCATCCCGCCAGAGAATGGCGGCGCAGGATTCCGGAGAAATGACCGAGTAAACCGAATTCTCCAGCATCAATACCCGATCGCCCATACCTAAAGCCAATGCCCCGCCGGAGCCTCCTTCGCCGGTAACTATGGCAATGATCGGTACCTGCAAATGCGCCATTTCCATCAGATTTTCGGCGATGGCCTGGGATTGCCCGCGTTCCTCGGCCCCGATTCCGGGATAAGCACCCGGAGTATCGATGATCGTTATGACCGGCTTGCCAAATTTTTCCGCCAGTTTCATCAGGCGCAAGGATTTCCGATAACCTTCCGGGTTGGCCATCCCGAAGTTGTATTTGATCTTTTGCTTGGTATCCCGCCCTTTTTGATTGCCGATGATCATCACCGGCCTTCCCTCCAGCATCCCCATTCCGCCGATAATGGCGTAATCCTCGGCAAAACGGCGGTCTCCGTGTAACTCCACAAAATCATCCAGCATCATATTGAAATAATCCACCGGATAGGGGCGATCGGGATGGCGGGCCAACTGGGTTTTTTGCCAGGGGGTCAGGCTGCCGAAAACCTCCTTTTCCACCTTGGCCAGCTTTTTGCGCAACCGCTGCAACTCCGCTTTGTAATCCTTACCGCCTGATGACAAATCTTCATATTTTTTTATTTGATGCAATAAGTCATCAATCGGTTTTTCAAATTCCAAACTATTTTTTGACATAGTCGCTCGTTAATATTCTTAGTTGATCTGCAATTACTGTACCATTAAAGTCATTAGCTGGTAAAACGGTCACGGTTAATATCATAGTCCCAGCCCTTAAGGGCTGATCTTCATGGCATAAAGCCATGCAATACTGTCTCACAAATGGTTAAATCTTCTCTATAATTCAAGCCGTTCCGGACGAATATACCTTTAGTCTCAGCCTAAGCTGAAAATACGCGGCTAAAGCCACGGGACTACATTCTGTAGCAGACCTAAAGGTCTGCGCTACTAATGTCATTGCTGTACCATTGGTAACATTGGCTGGGTTTTTGTAAATTGGCCAATGTCATTGCGAGTAGTGGGGTGGGCTGTGCCCACCATCCTGGCAGGGCAAACCCATCCTACACGGGGATTCGTTTAGCTAACTCCCGGAATTGGTGGGCACAGCCCACCCTACAATTCCTACTGCTGATATTTCAGTCGAAATAGACCGTATTTGTCCCGATAATATTTTCCAGCCGCCCCACTAGTTCCGTACTAGGGCTGACCTTGAGGCTGTTGGGCGTCAAAATAGCCTCGAAGCGCTGCGGGAAAAACAGATGCACATGTACCGGGCAGTTGCCTTGAAAGTTATCAAGCTCTTGTTTAATAGAGCGCAGGGTTGGCTCTTTTAATCCCTCGCTATTAACTTTTATGTGCATCAGGCGGCGATTTTTGAAGGCCGATTCATCCAGCAACGAGACTTTATTGGCTCTGACCTTAGGCACCTCATCTTTGAAGTTTACCTCGCCTTTGATCAGAAGCGGGGCTTCCTGCTCTATTAAGGGCAAGGCTTCCTTAAAGGTTTCGGGTAAAAATACCACCTCGGCAAAACCTTCCAAATCCTCAAAATTTATAAATCCCATCCGGTCGCCCGCCTTGGTGCGGATTTCCTTGAAACTGCTGACCAGCCCCACCAGGGTAACCGCTTGTCCATCGGAACAGTTGGCTAAATCATCTGTGCTATGGCTGGCTGCCTGCTTGATAATCTCCCGGTAACGGTTGAGCGGATGGGCGCTGACGTAAAACCCGATGCTCTCCTTTTCGAAGGCCAGTTGCTGCTTTTCCGGCCATTCGGGGGTATCGGGTACCAGCAGAAATTCTTCTTCCAGGCTCTTTTTCCCGCTGCCTGCACCCATCAGATCAAACAGACTGGTTTGTTTGCGGTTTTTCTGGCTGCGCTGCGCCATTTCTAAGGTATCATCCAGCATCAACATCATTTGGGAGCGGCGCAATTTACTGAAATCAAAGGCGCCGCATTTGATCAGACTTTCCACCACCCTTCTATTGACCACCCGCAAATCAACCCGCTTGCAGAAATCAAGCAAAGAGGTAAAATTCCCCTTGTTGCGCTGATGGGTGATGTCGCCGACCGCATTTTCCCCCACGTTTTTTACCGCTCCCATCCCGAAGCGGATACCAGCGTCCACCACCTTGAAACTGCTGTCGCTTTCGTTAACATCCGGGGGCAGGATATTGATCCCCATCTCCCGGCATTCGTTGATAAACTTCACCACCTTATCGGTGTTGTCTTTTTCACTGGTCAGAATGGCGGCCATAAACTCTTGCGGATAGTGGGTTTTCAAATAAGCGGTGCGGTATGAAATCAGGGCGTAGGCCGCACTGTGCGATTTATTGAAGCCGTACCCGGCAAAATGCGCCATCAAATCGAAGATTTTTTCCGCATGGGCGGCCTTGATATTTTTGGCCGCCGCCCCTTCCACAAATTTCTTGCGCTGCTTGTCCATGGCCTCAGGCAGTTTTTTACCCATGGCGCGGCGCAGCAAATCGGCATCCCCCAGGGAGAACCCGGCCATTAAGCTTGCAATCTGCATGACCTGTTCCTGGTAGACGATGACCCCGTAAGTTTCTTTGAGGACATTTTCCAGTAAGGGATGAGGATATTTGATTTCCGCTTTGCCTGATTTGTAGTTGATAAAATCATCCACCATGCCGCTGCCTAACGGGCCGGGACGAAATAAAGCCACCAGCGCGATCAAATCCTCGAAACAATCGGGCTTCATGCGGCGCAACAGGTCGCGCATACCCGAACTTTCCAACTGGAACACCCCCACGGTCTGGGCTTTACTTAGTAGTTCATAGGTAGGACGGTCGTCCATGGGAACCTGCGCCCAATCCAACTCTATGTTATGCCGTTGTTTTATGAACTTTAAAGCGTCCTGAATGACGGTCAGGGTGCGCAGGCCGAGAAAGTCCATTTTCAGCAGGCCGATCTTTTCCAGAATGCCCATAGAATACTGGGTCATCACTTCACCCTTTTGCCCGCGGTATAATGGCAAAAATTCGGTCAGGGGTTTGGGGCTGATAACGATACCAGCGGCATGGGTGGAGGCGTGACGGGCTAAGCCTTCCAGGGTGCGGGCGATTTGCAGCAACTGCTTGCCTTTTTCGTCCTTCTGCTCGATTTCCTGTAGACGTTCCTCCTGCTTCAGGGCTTCGTCCAGGGTGATGTTCAGAACGTTGGGCACCAGTTTGGCGATGCGATCCACCTCGGAATAGGGCATGTCCAGGGCGCGTCCCACGTCGCGGATGACGCCGCGGGCGGCCATGGTACCGAAGGTGATAATCTGGGCAACGTTTTCCTGTCCGTACTTTTGGGTGACGTAGTTGATCACTTCCTCACGCCGATCCATGCAAAAGTCAATATCAATATCGGGCATACTCACGCGTTCGGGATTCAGAAAGCGCTCGAACAGCAGATTATACTTGATCGGGTCGATGTCGGTAATCCCCAAGCTGTAAGCCACAATGCTACCTGCGGCGGAACCGCGTCCGGGGCCTACCGGGATGCCGTGTTTGCGGGAGAAATTTATAAAATCCCACACTACCAGAAAATAACCGGGAAAATCCATTTTAATGATAACCGACAGCTCAAAATCAAGACGGCGAACCAAAGGGTCCTCTTGCGGCAAGTCCTTTAAATGCGGGTAACGCCAGACAAAGCCTTCTTTGGCTAAATGTTCAAAATAGCTAGCCAGTGTATAGCCTTCCGGTACCTGATATTTGGGCAGATAGGAGTGTTTGAAGGACAGCTCCAGGTTGCAGCGCTCGGCGATTACTATGGTATTTTTAATCGCGTCGGGAAGATCGGCAAAGAGCCGCTTCATTTCGTCGGCGGATTTGAAATAAACCTCGCGGGTGTCGAATTTCATCCGGTCGGCGGCGTTGATGGTTTTGCCGGTCTGGATGCAGAGTAAAATCTCGTGGGCGTAGGCATCTTCGGCCTTCATATAATGACAGTCGTTGGTTGCCACCAAAGGCAGGGATAATTTATTCGCCAACTGAATAAGCAGTTTGTTGACCTTGTTTTGATCCGGCAGGCCGTTTTCCTGTAACTCGATGTAAAAATTATCTTTCCCCAGAATGTCGCAGTATTGACCGGCTAAGGCTTCGGCCTGCTGATTTTGACCATGTAAAAGTTGAAAGGGGACTTCGCCTTTAAGGCAGGCGGATAAACCGATCAAGCCTTCGGCGTGCTGGGCAAGTAACTCTTTATCTATCCGGGGCTTATAGTAAAAACCCTCCAGATAACCGGCACTGACCAGCTTAATCAGATTTTTATACCCGGCCAGGTCTTTGGCCAGCAGTACCAGATGGTGGGCGGCAGCCTCGCCGGCAGCGGCGCTGCTTTTGTCGTGGCGGCTTTTAGGGGCGACATAAACCTCGCAGCCGACGATCGGTTTGATCCCCATATCGTTAGCCTTGCGGTAAAATTCGATGGCTCCGAACATGTTGCCGTGATCGGTGATGGCCAGAGCCGGCATCTTGTATTCATGAGCCTTTTCCAGTACCTTTTCAATCCGACAAGCCCCGTCCAGCAAGCTGTATTCGGTATGTAAATGTAAGTGAACAAAATCTACATGCTGCACGAAAATCTCCTTTAAATTCCAGATTAATGCTAGCATATCGGAGGGGAAAAAGCAATCTGGGTTGTGGTTGTTGATAAGTGGTTGTTGATAATATGATAAAAAGATTTACTTTAACGTGTCTCTAGGGTAGAATAATATTTATTTTTATTAACTCATGTTACGCAAAGTTACTATCCTGGATGTTTCGGGTGTGTTCCACACCGAAACCCTAAAGGGCGGCGGGCCGATTGGCAAGGCTTGGCAGGTTTGAGATAAGAAACCTGAGTTCGGAATAAGAAATAGAAT
>JACRJN010000063.1 GCA_016235675.1 Candidatus Schekmanbacteria bacterium | reverse complement strand
TGTGATTACTTTTCTCGTTAGTAAATAAAACGTCTTTTTTATAATTGTATTGAAAAATACCGCCAAATTTGATTCTATAAATGCGACTTTTTTAGGACAGGATGGTTATGATAGCGGTATTTTTTGCATTAAGCCAGGAGATTGCCTCGCTCAAATCACGGGTAAATATTTTAAAGAAGATACGGTATGCCCACGCCACGCTCTATCAGTCGGAATTTTGCGGCTTTCCCATTATGCTGGTTCAGGGGGGGGTAGGGCAAAATATGGCGGAGACGGTGCGCAACTTGTCGAATTCGTTCAGGATTCAGGTGATGGTCTCCGCCGGCTTTGCAGGAAGCATAAATCCCGGCGTCGGCGTTGGTGACTTAATTATCGGCAGGCGCATCCTCCATACCACACAGGAGGAATTTAACGGAGAGATTGAGATTGATTCCACTCACGCCTGTGACGACGTGTTGGTTGCTATGGCGTCCAGGCTAAGCAGCGCCGGCGGCTTCAAGGCGCATTGCGGCGACGTGCTGTGTGTAAATAAGGTGGTCAGCCAGGCAACGGCAAAGAGGCAACTTGGCAACTGCACCTCTGCAATCTGTGTAGATATGGAATCCTCTATCATAGCGGCGCGGGCGCATGAGCTGGGCATCCCTTTCGTGGCGATACGCGCGATCTCCGATGGCATGGACGAGGACATGGAGGTGAGCGAATCGGTAATTACCAAAGGCGGAAACATAAACATCCCCGTTGCGGCATACCACCTGCTGAGCAAGCCGCACCAAATCCCGGATATGAATCGGCTCCGCAGTCAAATCAAGCGTGCTAAAAGGACCTTGTCGAAATTCTTTCCGGATTTTATTACACAAACCTATAATTCTTTGTTAGCATGAATTTTGTAACTACTCAGGCATGTTTCACGCAAAGCCGCAAAGAGCGCAAAGAAAAGCATAAGCCCTGAATTGACATAATCCTGTAAGCCAGTGACAACTCGTTCAGTTATGCTCCTGGATATTTGATTTATCTATCGATTTAATAGTGTCTATTCTTAGCACCTTAGCGTGAAAATAGTTTTTGATTAAATTATGGCAGCTTTATCCCAGAGACTGAATAGTTACTAAATTCTGGAGATACTTGATTATGAATAAAAAAATTGGTATTGTCATGGGCAGCGATTCCGACCTCGCAACGATGCAAGAGGCCGTGCAAATATTGAAGGATTTTGACGTGGCCTTTGACGTACACATTATATCGGCCCACCGCTCGCCGGAAAGGGCGCATACTTATGCGGTAGAAGCGGAGCAAAATTACGCCCTCATCATTGCGGGCGCGGGCGGCGCGGCGCACCTGGCGGGCGTAATTGCAAGCCTTACCCCGATCCCCGTTATCGGGGTGCCTATGTTAACGTCAGGCCTCGGCGGATTGGATTCCCTCCTTTCGATGGTGCAAATGCCGTCGGGCGTTCCGGTGCCTACTATGGGCGTTGGGAAGTCGGGCGCTATAAACGCGGCGTTACTGGCGGCACAGATATTAAGCGTGTCTGACCCAAAATTACGGGACAAGATGAATCAGTATAAAAAGAAGTTGGCGGACGAGGTTGCAAAAAAAGATATAAGCGCCCGAAATGCGCTGGGATTATGAATTTGCATGTTTGTTTTGACAAATAACCAGAGGAGAAAAAATGCCACTAGCAACTATTGAATGGGTAGGCGGGGTTGACGGCTGTATTCGGTTAATAGACCAAACCTTATTGCCGACGGAATTAAAGTACGTAAACTGTGACGACACGAAGAGTATCTGGCACGCGATTAAAACGCTCATGGTAAGGGGCGCTCCGGCGATTGGCATTGCCGGGGCAATGGGCGTTGTCTTAGGCGCTAAGGCCATCGGAACGGACGAAGTAGACGTGTTTTTAAGGGAGCTGAATAAGGTTGTGGGCTATTTGGGGTCGTCCCGCCCAACGGCGGTTAACCTCTTTTGGGGGATTTCCCGCATGGAGCACACCGCGCACGCAAATAAGGGGAAGACCGTTAAGCAGATTAAAGAACTGCTCCTTCAGGAGGCGATCAAGATACAAAACGAAGACAAGATTATCTGCCGGAAGATCGGAGAAAATGGCGCGGGATTCATCACCGACGGCGTCGGCGCCCTTACCCACTGCAACGCCGGCGGCCTGGCTACCGCCGATTACGGCACCGCATTGGCCGTATTCTTCAAGGCAAAGGAGCAGGGCAAACAATTCAAGGTGTACGCGGACGAGACCCGCCCGCTTTTGCAAGGCTCGCGGCTGACCGCCTGGGAACTCATGCAGGCAGAGATCGACGTTACCCTGATTTGCGATAACATGGCGGCGCACGTAATGAAACTGGGAAAGATACAATGCGTTGTGGTTGGCGCAGACAGAATCGCGGCCAACGGCGACACGGCAAATAAGATCGGCACGTACGGTGTGTCTATCCTGGCCAAGGAGCATGGCATTCCCTTTTATGTCGCGGCGCCCGTCTCCACCTTTGATCTTAGCATCAAGTCCGGAAGCGAGATACCCATTGAGGAGCGTTCTCCGGAAGAGGTCACTAACGGATTCGGCAAGAGAACCGCGCCGGAAGGGGTGAAGGTGTTTAATCCGGCCTTTGACGTTACCCCGGCGAAAAACATCACTGCCATTATTACGGAGAAGGGGGTAATTCATAAGCCTTCTCCTGAGAGTGTGCAGGCTGTTTTGGGAAGGCGTGTATAACGTAGCAAAGCGCAGTAACCCTGGTGTTAATTTAAAAAAATGAAAAGGCGGATAAATCCAACCTAACGGTATTAACAACATAGCCCCAAAGGGGCGTAATACAACAGCCCAGGGCAGC
>JACRJN010000062.1 GCA_016235675.1 Candidatus Schekmanbacteria bacterium | reverse complement strand
GCAGCGATTATGGCAGACCTTACCTAACTGGCTGATGCGTAAAATTACCCCGGCGCCGATTTGCAAGGTGTCTCCGACCTTTAATTCCCAGATATTCAATCCGGCAGTGGTGATGTTTTCGGCGAATCCGCCCGGTGAGACCTCCAGCCCCAAGTCTAATATTTTCTGAATACTTTCCATGGCCAATAAACTGACCTGGCGTAGCGGGTCACCGGCATGGGCATCATTTTCCACCCCATATTGGGCGATCAATTTTATCTGAGCCTGATTTTCCTTGGGCTGCCCCTTTTTAGCACTTAAGGAAACCGCGATTACCTTTCCTTGCATACGTCTATCCTTAAAGCCTCCAGCAATTGCCGCATGTCCTCAGGCAGCGGCGCCTCGAAGGATAATGGCCTGCCGTCGATCGGATGTAAAAAATCCAATTTGGCGGCGTGTAGCATTTGACGCGTTAAAGCTATTTCGTGTTTGGTTTTATTTTCAGCGTATAGCGACAGCTTTCCCCAACGGCCGTAAGCCATGTCGCCCAGCACCGGATGACCGATATGAGACAGATGTACCCTGATTTGATGGGTGCGTCCGGTATCCAGTTTTACCAGTAATAAGCTGGTAGCTCTGAATTGCTCCCTGACCGTATAGTGAGTGACGGCTTCTTTGCCGTGCCCGGTTTTGGTGGACATCTTTTGTCTTTGATGAACGTGGCGACCGATAGGAATATCGATGGTTCCGCCGCTACGGGTAAAATTCCCGGCTACAATCGCCAGGTATTGGCGGCAGATTTTGCGTGCGGCCAAAAGTCTTGTCAACTCCTGATGAGCGTCATCGTTTTTGGCGACGATCATCAAGCCGGAGGTGTCCTTATCCAGGCGATGAACGATCCCCGGTCGCAAAACCCCGCCGATTCCGGATAAATTCCGGCAGTGGGCAAGCAGGGCATTGACCAGGGTGTGCTCCCGATTTCCGGCTCCCGGATGCACCACCAGGCCGGGAGGTTTGTTCAACACTAAAAGATGCTCGTCTTCAAAAACTATCTCCAGGGGAATTTCTTCCGCCTGAACGGTTAAAGGTACCGGATCGGGCAAAATTAAATCCACCTGATCATGGATGCGTACCGAATAATTCGCCTTGACCGTCTTTCGGTTGACCTTGACCTCATCTTGCTTAATAAGCTCTTGAATGCGGGAGCGGGAGAGGTTTAAGTCCGTCTGGCGGCTAAGATATAAATCCAGGCGCTGATGGGTGTTGTTTTCGGAGACTATAAAATGATAATTCTTAGGCATGAGGGTATACCAAGGGGCAATGCCATTAAGTTAAAATTTACGTGTAGCGCAGACCTTTAGGTCTGCTACCGGCTACCGGGTTTGATGTGTGTCCGAAGGCAGGGCTAAAGCCCTGCGCTACGTCTTAACTGATACCAGGGGGTCTGTCAGCCCGGCTTCTTTAAACCCCTTCAGTCTCAGCAGGCAGCTATCGCATTGGCCGCAAGGGTGATTACCTTCCAAGGGGTCATAGCAACTGTAAGTAAGACCATAATCCAGTCCCAGTTTGCAGCCTTCCCGGATAATTTGCGCCTTGCTCATGTTTATCAGGGGGGTGTGAATCCGATAGCGGCATTTTCCTTCTGCCGCCGCTTTAGTAGCCAGATTGGCCATTTGTTCGAAGGCGCGAATATATTCCGGACGGCAATCAGGATAACCGCTGTAATCCAGGGCATTGACGCCGATAAAAATATGGCCGGTTTCCAAAACCTCAGCCCAGGCCAAAGCCAGGGAGAGAAAGATCGTATTGCGCGCCGGGACATAAGTCACGGGAATTCCCGCACCGATTTGCACAGCCGGACGTGCTTTAGGGACAGATATATCTGCGGTAAGGGCTGATCCGCCGATGCTGCGTAAATTTATATCGATAATCAAATGTTCTTTGACTTGTAAAGCGTTGGCCACCTTACGGGCAGATTCCAATTCCCTTGCATGACGCTGGCCATAATTAAAGCTCAACGCATAAGAAGTATATCTCTGCTGCCTGGCCATAGCCAGACAGGTTGACGAATCTAGGCCGCCGCTCAACAAAACAACGGCTTTAGGCATGACCTTTATCCCGTCCCTTCCAAAACAGCAATCCCAAACCGGCGATAAACATAAATATCGAGATAAATTGCGAGGTGGAAAGAACTATCTGGCCGAGATTGATCCCCCCCCGCTCATCCCCGCGCCAGAATTCGATTAGATAGCGATCCAGGGAATAAAAAATCAGATAGTAGGCTATTAACTGCCCAGGGAATTTTTTTACCTGCTGTAAAGCCAATAAAATAACAAAGACCGATAAATCGGCCAAAGAAGAGTATAATTGCACCGGATGCAGCTTCACCCCCAGGGGCGCTAAAGATTCGGGATGGGTAAAAACCACCCCCCACCCGGTGCTGAGTTTACCGTAACAGCAGCCGGCGGAAAAACAGCCTAAGCGTCCCAGAGATTGCCCTAGGGCTAGTGAAGGAGCGGCTAAATCCGCCATTTGCCAAAAGGAAAGATGCTGTTTTTTAACATACCAGCCGCCCAGAATGAGTGCGCCGATCAAACCGCCGTAAAAAACCAACCCCCCTTCCCAGATATAAAATATTTTGAAAGGCTCATCCAGATAACGGCGATATTCGATGGCTACATACAATAACCGCGAGCCGACGATCGCTCCCAGTAAAATGTAAAAACCCAGATCGTATATTATCTGAGTATTGCCGATACCCTCTTTTTGGCCTTGTTTTGCCATCAGCCAAAAGCCCAGCAGGAAAGCCATGGCAATCAGCAGGCCGTAGGTGTGTATTTTAATAAAACCTAAACTTATAAGTACCGGATGCATGAATTAATCCTCCGCTCCCCAAAGCTGCCAAACCAGAAGGCCGACGCCGATACATATAACCGTATCCGCGACATTAAAAGCCGGCCAATGATATTCATACCAATGAAAATCCAGAAAATCCACCACTACCCCGAAGCGAAAGCGATCGATCAGATTTCCGATTGCGCCAGCCAACACGATAATTATAGCATACTTTATAATTTCATTATCTTTAGCCTGTTTAAGATAAAAGTTCAACAGCATAATTACCGCGATGGCGGAAACCCCTCCCAGCAAAAGATTACGCCAGGGGTTTTCGATCGTGCCCAATAGCCCAAAAGCCGCTCCGGGATTTTCCACATAGGTAATATCGAAGAAATTAGGGATAACGGTAAAGGACTGATGTAACAGCAGGCTGTTTAGTATAGCCCTTTTAGAAGCTATGTCGAAAGTCAGAATCGATAAAAAAAACAATGTCTTCAGGCCATATTCATTCCAAAATGACTTGTTCATAACTTAACAATATCCTTAAGCAATTGAAGTTAGACGAAAAGATAAAAAACTATTAATACGCTAAGCATTATACAAAAACCCTTACCAAAAACCAAGGATAATAATTTAATAAATCATTAACTCAGTAATCAATTTAAATAAAATTAAAAAGTACAAATCAACCTTGCCTTGTTTAAAATATCATGATATTCTAATTATATAACCTGAGTTCGGGATAAGAAAAATCGTAGTCTAAAGCCCTTTAGGGCTGATTTTCATGGCAAAGCCATGCAATAACGACTCACAAGTGGTTAAATCTTCTCAAATTAATTCACACCTTTCGGACTGAACATGCCTTTTATCTCAGCCTTAGGCTGAAAACGCGTGGCTAAAGCCACGGGACTACATTTTTTATGTCGAACTCAGGTTATATAAGTAGTTTGTTTTTTGTAAACACGTTGGCAGTATTGGTAAAAAAATGATTAGATATATTATTGGCTTAACTGGTTCTTTGGGCAGTGGTTGTACCACGGTTGCAAAACATCTGGAAGACAAAATGAAATTTGCCAAAATCTCTATTAGTAAAGAAATATTGGAACCTTTAGCAAAAAACAAAGGGAAACCGTTTGGTGAAACGGGTCAAAAACAGGATTTTGGCAATCTTATGAGGGGCAAAGAAAACCGTGAAGAATACAAAAAAACATTATTTGATGCAATAGAAAAATATAAAGACAATGAACATCTTGTTATAGAATGCTTTAGAAATCCTATAGAGATAGAATTCTTAAGGGATCGGTATCCCCATTTTTATTTAATCGCATTATATGCTCCTGAAGATCAAAGAAGAGATAGAAAAAAACACGAAAAAGAATTTGATAAAATAGATCAAAGAGATAAAGGTGAAGATAATAAACACGGACAACAGGTAAGGAAATGTGTAAATCAAGCCGATATTGTTATCGACAATTCAATGGAATGGAGAACGATAAATGATGCAGAAAATTTTTTTAGTAAGGTAGAAAGTTATATAACGTTATTAAAAGAACCTTATCGCGCACCTACAAATATGGAACTGAATATGCACTTAGCCTATTCAGTCAGCTTGCTTTCTTCCTGTATTCAACGGCAAGTAGGTGCTGTCATTACAGATTTTAAAGATCGAGTACTTTCAGTTGGCCAAAATTCTCCACCAACTGGTCAATTCCCATGTATTGATATATACAGTCAATGTTATAGAAGAATCAAGAAGAAAGAGCACCTTATAGAATTGCGCCAGGAATTTCAATATTGCCCTCATTGTGGCTATGATTTGGGCATTACTAAGGAAGAGATAAATCCTAAAACAGTTGAAGATAATGTTTTTATTTGTAATAGTTGTAATAAAAACTTATTAGACATTTTATCGGGTAAAGAATTGGATTTTTGCCGTTCACTTCATGCAGAAGAAAATGCCATTTTATCTAATTTAAGCTTACAAAAGACCAGTGATAACTTAAAAATGTATGTAACTACTTTTCCTTGTATGTTGTGTGCCAAGAAAATTGTAAATTCAGGGATTAAAAGCGTTATTTTTGTAGAACCTTATCCTATCCAGGAAGCACGTGATATTCTTATGGAAAATAATGTTATGCTTAAAACCTTTGAGGGGGTGAAATCTTTATCCTTCAATTGGATATTTAGGATGAGAGGAAAATATCTTAAAGAAAAATCAAGGGAAAGACAAAAAAACCTAAATTCATTATTGGGAGGAGATCAAAATGGACAAATGCCCCAGATGCCATAAATATACAGTTGCCTATGATTCTTATAGAGGTGTTAATCGGTGCATGGTCGACGGATGTAGTTGCATTGTAATTGATGAAAATACTTATAGTTATCTTAGAAGTAATCCCTCATCCCGTACTATTGATAATGTAAAAATGTGTAATGGGGTTGAAGAAGGTATAATAAGAAAATATCGTATGGCATAATTAATTTATCATAATGGTTATTAAAGAGAAAAAGCCCAACTTGTTAAGGAAGGTTTATCTATATAATGAAACGCCGGCAATAGATTTGGATGTTATTTATATATGCCGATATTTATCCGCCCAATGCCCCGTGCTGGAAATAATTTTGCGCGAAAGCTTTATTGCCCGTTTTTATTCTCCGGACTTAATAAAAAGTTTAGCCGGAATTTGGAGTGACGAACTATTATCCCCAGGCTATAAAGTGCTGTCCGAAGAGGAACGTTTGGAGTATGAAGCCATAGGATACAGACAAACGGAGAAGCTTTCTCCGCAGGTTATTTATCACGGCTGGCCGCTGTGGGAATTATTGAAAGCGCAAATTCCGCAGAAAGAAGCCTCCCTGAACGCATTGCATCTGATTCTTACTCCCCGGTTAGCGGTAACCCGGGAACCGGACGAAAAACGGTTTCATGCCCGGACCGTGCTTTTAGGGCAGCCGTCGATTATATCCTCCTCAGGTCTGGTAGAGGCGCCAGCGCGTCCTCAGGAATATTATTTCTGGCAGGCGGGCTATCGCTCCCTGGGGCTGGAAATCCCGGAAGCGGTTATAAGGGAAAAATTTGCCGATCAATTTCTCACATACCATGACAGTCGCTTGTCAGAAGTCGCTTTAGGCTATATTTTACAAACAATTGCTTATTATTTTTACGGGGAAGCTTTTTGCCAAGACCCCTCCTGCCGCCTTTTTAACGCTCATTATCAGAAAGCGATGCTGGCCGCTCAACTAACCTTTCCTGAATTTTGCCCCCGTCACAGCACATTATTTTCCAGTTGAGTTTCAACGTAAAATCTAAGAAATTACCTTTTGGCAAGCTCCAAGGTGCTTGCATTTTAAATAATAATACTGTATATTTTTTTAATATAATTTAAAAAGAGGGGAGGTATTTTCGCGATGTTAATACAGGTAAAAATTAAAGGCGTAGCGCTGGATCCTTTGACGAATGTTCCGATTGTATTATTGAAAAAAATGGAAGATGAGCAGACCTTTCCCATCTGGATTGGATTTTTCGAGGCCAATGCCATAGTCGCCCAAATCGAAAACCTGGTTCCCCCTCGTCCCATGACTCATGACTTAATCAAAGACATATTGAAAAACTTAGAGGCTAAGGTGAATCGTGTGGTAATAACCGATTTAAGAGACAACACCTTTTATGCCGTAATCGAGATCGACCATGACGGTAAAGCTATCAGCGTGGATTCCCGTCCCAGCGATGCCATTGCCTTGGCGCTGCGGGTGGACGCCCCGTTTTTTGTAGAAGAAGAGGTATTCAAAAAAGCGAAAAAGATCGATCTCAGCCAGGATGCTACTCAAGAACATAAATGGAAACAATGGCTGGAAAAATCAAGTCCGGAAGACTTCGGCAAATATGAAATGTAGGTTATGAAGAATTATTTAAAGAGCTTGGCGGCGGATAAACCTTTTATTGAATATAAACTAGCCTGTCGTCCGGTCTATGTTTATTGGCTTTTTGTCGTCTCTTATCTGGCGTTGATTTATTATCTGTCATCTCTTTCCGAGATCGGCGGCATACCCGGCTTTTTTTATCAGTTGGAAGGTTTTGACAAACTTGCTCATTTGATTGAATACGGCATTTTAGGCTGGCTTTTATACCGGGCATTTCGTTATGCCAGCCCCTATAGCAAATACGCCTCCGTTTTGGCGGTAATCTTTGCCACTTTATACGGCATCAGCGACGAATTTCATCAATCTTTTGTACCGGGGCGTGTGCCTGATGTATATGACGCGGTTTTTAACAGCGGCGGAGCCATTCTGGCCCAACTGCTCAGCATCCGAAAAGACATGCAGTTGGAAGCTGTCCGGGGGAAGGAAAATAATTCCTGAAAGCTGGTGGTACAGCATCCATTTAGTTTTGACGCGTTGTACTTGTAAGGAGTAGGGACTTCAGTCCCTCCGTTTTGTCATTCCCGAATGATGTTATCGGGAATCTGGTTTTGAATTAACACCATATCCCCGATAAAGGCATTCGGGGATGACGTATTGGAACGCAAACACAACACGTCAAAAATATAAGGAATTTGAAAATGCGTAAATTATTCGGTACCGATGGGGTTCGGGGCGTGGCCAATATCGAACCGATGACGGTGGAAACCGCACTTAAGCTGGGGCGGGCGGCAGCTTATGTTTTCAGGCGTAGTCCGCGGCGACACCGGATTGTCATCGGCAAAGACACCCGTCTGTCGGGCTATATGCTGGAAAGCGCTCTGGTGGCGGGGATTTGTTCTATGGGGGTGGATGTCCTTTTGGTCGGCCCTATGCCCACTCCGGCCATTTCCTTTATCACCCGCACCCTGCGGGCTGACGCCGGGGTGGTAATTTCCGCTTCCCATAACCCTTACGAAGATAACGGTATAAAATTCTTTTCCTCCGACGGCTTTAAGCTGCCCGATGAATTGGAATTAGAAATAGAACAACTGGTTACCAACGGCAAAATCGATTCCATCCGACCGACCGCCACTGAAATCGGCAAAGCCTATCGCATCGACGATGCGGAGGGGCGTTACATAGAATCCCTGAAAAATTCCTTCCCCCGCGGGCTGGATTTGGAAGGCTATAAACTCGTGCTGGATTGCGCCAATGGTGCGGCTTATAAGGTAACCCCCAAGGCATTAACGGAATTAGGGGCTAAGGTTATTGTTTTACACGATCGTCCGGACGGTACCAATATCAACCATAAATGCGGCTCGCTTCACCCCGAAGTTATTCAGGAAGCTGTGCTGACGAATCAGGCGCAGATGGGAATATCCCTGGACGGGGATGCCGACCGCGCCATTCTTGTGGATGAGAAGGGTAATCTGGTAGACGGGGATCATATTATGGCGGTTTGCGCCCAGAATCTAGCCCGGCGCAATAAACTTTGCCAAAACACCCTGGTCACCACGGTCATGAGTAATCTTGGTCTGGAGATAGCCCTCAGGAAAATGGGTATAAATATCGTGAAAACCCCGGTCGGAGACCGGTATGTCATGCAAAAGATGCGGGAAAAGGGTTATAATCTGGGCGGAGAGCAATCCGGTCACGTAATTTTTCTCGACCACAGTTCCAGCGGTGACGGTTCGCTTACGTCCTTGCAAATGCTGGCCATTATGGCGGAAAGCCAGCAGCCCCTTTCCGTTTTGGCCGCCTGTATGACTACCCTGCCCCAAATCTTGATTAATCTGGAGGTTAAGGGAAAAAAGGATTTAGCCCAATTACCCTCGGTGCAGCAAGCTATTCGGGATGCGGAAAAGGTGCTGGGAGAAAAGGGCCGGGTGCTGGTACGCTATTCCGGTACGCAATCTTTGGTGCGCGTTATGGTGGAAGGTGAAAGCCGGCAGCAAATCGAGCAATTGGGGGAGTGCATTTGTATGGCGATTGTTCAATGTATAGGTAAAGGTTAGTATGAAATACCCGCTTTTAGCCATCTTTTTCGATATTGACGATACCTTATATTCGACCTCCGAGTTTGCTAAAGCGGCGCGTTTGAACAGCGTCCATGCTATGATTAACGCCGGGTTGCGGATGAAAACTGCCGATTGTTTCCGGCAGCTTAACGAAATCATCGTCGAATTCGGCCCGAATTTTAGTAATCATTATGATAAATTGCTGGAGCGGACACCGCAAGAGTGGTACGAAGGGGTTAACCGGGCGATAATTATTGCCGCCGGGGCTGTCGCCTATCATGAAACCAAATTCAAAGAGCTGAAACCTTATGAAGATGTGGTCGAAGCCTTCCAAATCATTTCCAAAACCGATTTGATGATCGGCATTATTACTACCGGGCTGGAGATAAAACAAGCGGAAAAACTAATCAGGCTGAAATTGCTGAAATATATTAAACCGGAGGCCATTTTTATCACCGGACAATTGGGAATCGACAAAATCGACCCCCAGTTATATAAAAATGCTTGCGACAGCCTGCAACTACCCCCGCAAAGCTGTATGTACATAGGGGATAACCCGTTAAACGACATCGATCCTCCCAATGAAATCGGAATGATTACCGTGCTTAATCGCCGCAGCGGTAAGTATCTGGATGTAAAAAGCAAAACCAAACCCAAATATACTATCCACGACATGTGGGAATTATTGGATATTTTGCGCCGCGATTATGCGGCGCCGGTCTAGCGATGAAAACATTAACGGCAAAATTAATTCTGCTCTTTTGCATTGTTACTCTTACCTCTTGCGGCTATCGCCTGGTGAGAAGCAGTCTGTCCGTGATACCTGATGACTTCAAAACCATTTCCATTCCTCTCTTTAAAAACGAAACCGGCGAACCTAATCTGGAAAAGCAGGTTACCGAAGCGGTGGTGCAAAAATTCATCAGCATCGGCAGACTCAAAGTAACCTCCGATCAGGAAAAAGCGGATGCGGTTCTGGAAGGCGCCATTACACGCTATACCCCCAATATTCCTCTTTCCTTTGCCGGCAGCTCCAATATCCGCGAATACCGTGTGGAAATAACCGGCAGGCTGATTTTAAAAGAAGCCGCCACAGGCCGGGTTATCCGGCAACTGGATAATTTATACTCTAAGCGGGAATATATGGTAGACGACAAACTAATGGTCACCCGCGAACATGAGCTGGAAGCCAAAAAACTGGCCGCCTTTGAATTTGCCCGCGATCTGGCGATGGCGTTGGAAAACTTTTAGGGGTATGGAATAATTAACTCAAATTGTTACCTAACTGTATTGCGATGTAGAAAACACCCGATTGTCATTCCCACGAAAGTGGGAATCCAGATTTTCCCGGCTACGGCTTGGCCTACGCCGAGACCTAGCCGGGAAACACTGGATTCCCGTTTTCACGGGAATGACAAGTAGAAGCGTTTTCTACATTGCGACACAGTCTCTCAGTCGAGGATAACAGTAGTAACATGCAGAAACGTATAAGAATAATTGCTCTGAGTCTAGGCATTATCATCAGCGTCATCCCCATTCAAGCCGCACCCAAATCGAAATCCAAAAGGGCTAAGACAAAAACCGGCAACCAGGCTAAAGCGGAAGATACCCAGATTACAACGGTAAATACCGCGGCCAAAGCGGATGAGGCTCAAACTAAAACGGAAGAGGTTCAACCCAAAGCTGAAGAAACATTATCTTTAGCCGATATTGAAAAATTAAAGAAACTAAGCGGCCAGATGGCGCGCTTAGTGCAAGCCGCCCCACTGCGCAAAGCCAAAATGGGGATAGATATTGTTTCCATAAAGGACGGCAGACAGATTTTTTCCCACAACGCCGATTTACCGTTGATCCCCGCCTCCAACATGAAGATCCTGACTTCGCTTGCGGCATTATCATATCTTGGTTCGGAATATCGTTTCAAAACCGAGATTTACGGCGAGCACAATCTAAGCAGCGGGGTAATAAACGGCAATCTTTACATCAAAGGCTACGGCGACCCGATTCTGGTCTGGGAGGAAATGATCAAAATCGCCCGCTATCTGCATGGCACGGGCTTGCGGCAGGTCAAAGGCGATCTGATAGCCGACGAATCGTACTTTGATAATGAGCGTAACGGCAAGGCATGGAAAAAAAGTACCAACGGCAATATGTACAGCGCACCATTGGGGGCGCTGTCGGCCAACTTTAATATTGTAGAGGTTAACGTTTCTCCCGGCGATAAAGTCAATACGCCCTTAAATCTCTGGACTAACCCACCCACCACGTTCTTTCATATTGTAAATAAAGCTGTAACAGCTAAAGGCAGGGGAACGCTCTATCTTAACTATCAACGGCGCGACGACAAGCCTACGTTGATCTTGCAAGGCCATATGCCGCCGGGAAGAATCGCCCACACCTTTTACCGGGCAATTGATGATCCTCCGGTCTATGCGGCCAGCGCTTTTCGGGAGTTGTTAAGTTTATGGGGGATAAAGATAGAGGGACAAATCAAAGTAGACGTTACGCCCAACACGGCCAAGCTGATATATACCCATGAGTCCCGCCCGCTTTCCCTTATTTTACGGGGGCTGAACAAGTACAGCAATAACTTTACCGCCGAGCAGCTTATCAAAACGGTGGGAGCTACGGTAAAGGGCGAACCGGGAACGGCGGAAAAGGGGCTGGAGGCTTTGCGCGAACGTTTAAAAGCCCTGGGAGTGGATGACGGCAATCTGGTTTTGGCCGACGGATCGGGTCTTTCCACCGAAAACCGCGTTACCCCCAAAACACTGACCAAAGTGCTTTGCGCGTTATACAACGATTTTAACAGCCAGCCGGAATTTATGGCGTCACTGGCCATTACCGGAAAGGACGGGACTCTTAGAAGACGGATGAAAACCACCCAATGTGTCCGCGCCAAAACCGGCCACATCAACGGCGTGGCGGCCCTCTCCGGCTATGTCTTTACCAAAGACAAGGAAATCTGGGCCTTCTCCATGCTCATGAACGACGGCGGCGGATATGCTCAAACATTGCAGGATAAACTTTGTAATCTGATGGTGAATTTTTCCTGCGGGGAGATTTGAGTAGCTAATACCAATTCGCTGTCAATGATTAATGTAGCGCGGGAGTTCATCTCCCGCTTGCGGTGCGGCAACCGAGGGATAAACCCCCGTGCTATTACGAATTATTCTTCAATGTTTGCCAGCGAATTGGTATAAGAGCGTAACACTTGGCTTATGACCGGGCTTAAACCTAAAAGTAACTATGTTGTCTTGTCGGGAGGGACTCCCGAAACACACAAACTTGATAATGGTTATTTCTTTGACATAATAACTCATGTTACGCAAAAGCCGTTTGATGCTCAGCCTTGATTGATTGTAACTCGTTAAAGCAAGACTTAAGAGCCATAACATACAACTTAGTTCTTAACGCAAAGTGATTACATTTTGATTCAATGCTCAGCAACTC
>JACRJN010000058.1 GCA_016235675.1 Candidatus Schekmanbacteria bacterium | reverse complement strand
CGCCATGAAAATAAAATCTTATGAATTCAGTCTGCGGGAATTATCCGGATCGTTGGGGGATTTCGGCACTCTTTTTCCCCTGGCTTTGGGTTATATCAATATCTGCGGTCTGAATCCCGCCGGTCTTCTGATCATGATGGGCTTGGCCAACATCGTCACCGGACTGATCTATCAACTGCCGATGCCGATTGAACCGATGAAAGTTCTGGCCATCATGGCAATTGCCAGCCATTGGAAACCTTCCCTGGTTTATGCCTCTGCCTTCGGGATGGGGATTATCTGGCTTTTCATCGCTGTTACCGGTATCGGGGACTGGATAGCCAAAATCACCTCCGCCCCTGTCGTCCGCGGCATTCAAATCAGCCTGGGAATTCTTTTAATGCTGGAAGCGATAAAGCTGATAGCCGATTCCCGGCTGCTGGGTTTGCTGTCCATTTTTATAATATTGACCTTGCGCAATAACAAACATCTGCCCGCAGCTATTGTCCTGGTTTTGCTGGGGTTGTTCATAATGTTAATCAAGGGGGATTTGACTCGTGTGGGATGGGGATTCAATCTTCCCGGTCTGACCGCGTTTACCGCAGGGGAGGTTTGGCTGGCGTTAAAGACCGGGGGGTTGGCACAAATTCCCTTGACGGCGACCAATGCGGTCATCGCTACCGCGGCCTTAATCAGCGCGTATTGGCCGGATAAAGCGGTGGGGGAGAAAAAACTAGCCCTTAATATGGGGATAATGAACCTGATCGTTCCCTTTTTCGGCGGGATGCCCATGTGTCATGGTGCGGGAGGTTTGGCCGGTCAATATTACTTCGGCGCCCGTACCGGCGGGGCTAATATTCTGGAGGGATTGATTGAAATTTCTCTGGGATTATTTTTTGCACCATTTCTGGTAAAATTATTTTCCGCCTTCCCTGGTTCGATTTTTGGTGCTATGCTGTTATTGGTGGGATTCGAATTGGTTAAGACCGTTAAATCGGTATGGCAGGCAAAAGAAATCATCCCTGCCGGGGTTACCGTTTTGGTCTCTTTATTTTGGAATATGGCCTGGGGGTTTTTGGTAGGGCTTGTATTTTATTGGTTGGTTTATCCCAATTTATTTGACCGGATAAGATTAAAATGCTAAAATTAAAAAATAGAAATTAACATTAAATGCAGGAGGGTTCCAAAATGCTATTCGATTTGGTTAGAAAAGCAGTTGTAGCCGGTTTGGAGGCGCAGGATAAAGCCATCGATTTTCTGGATGAATTGGTAAAAAAAGGAAAAATCGACGAAGCGGAACGGGAAAAATTTATCAATGAGTTGGATAAAAAATTAGGCGAAACCAAAGAAAAGAGTGAAGAAGTAGTGAATGAGATAGTAGATAAAATCGCGCTAAAAAATCCCTTTGTTTGTAAAAAAGATTACGATAGCTTGCAGGCGCGGGTGATTGAGTTAGAGAAAAAACTCAGCAGCTTGACCCAGGCGGGCGAAGGTACCCAAGCGGCGGAATAAGTATTAGCCTGAAGGCAGACAACTTGATACAGTAGTAGTAGGGTGGACTGTGCCCACCATTTTAAACTATTTTTGGTTGATATTTGACCGGCATAAATAATGTCAGGCCATCAAATTTGGTGGGCACAGCCCACCCTACAAAACTGCCGCAACCGTAGCAACCGTAGTGCCGGGGCTTTAGCCCCGGAAGTTCAGCCCTAAAGGGCTGGAACTACGAAATGCAAGAATTCTATTTTCAGCCGAAACGCCCGGCAGGGGGGGGATCACAACTTGCTGGAGCGAATAATAGATATAATCAGCCACACCCCCAAAATAGTCGCCACATGATAGCCGATTAGTCCTAAAAGGGTGGTGAGGGATATTTTAAGTTTTATCGAAGGAAAGTATACCGTCGCGATTTGGTTTTGAGAGTTGATAATTTGAGCGGCCGCAATCAGTGTGGCCGAAATGATTACCCCCACCGTCAGGCGGTTGACGCCCTTGCCGAAATCCCGGTCGATGTTTTCAAACCCCAGGTGAAAGATTTCAATCCGTTGTTTATTGGCTACAAGCTGCCGTAATAATTTATTGGTCAGTCCGGGAAAGGTTCTTAAAGTCCCCTCCAACTCCAGGAAATCATTTTTAAAATCTTTCAATTTTTGTTTCGGATGGACAATCCGCTCAAGCAGGCGGCGTGCGTAAGGTTTGAGCGTTTCTAAAATGTTGGCGTCGGCATAGAGAGTGCAACCCATCGATTCGATTTGCACCAGGGTTTTAAGCAGCAAAAGCAGATTGTGGGGCAGCATAATCCGGTGTTTTAAGGCTAAGCTGATAATCTTATTGAAAATATCGCTGATACGGATATGCTTTAAAGAACGTCCGTAGTACGGCTCGCTGGTATCGATTAAATCCCGCCTGAAACTTTTTAAATCCACCCGCCCGTCCAACAGCCCCATATCGAAGAAAACCCGGATTATCCGGTCATAGTCATGCTCGCTGAATCCCAGGAGCAATTCGGCTATATTGCGCATCGTTTCATCGTCGAGATAACCGATGATGCCGAAATCGATTAAGGCAATGCGCCCGTCGGCCAAGACCATGGAATTGGCCGGATGGGCGTCGGCATGGAAGAAGCCGTCCTCCAGGATTTGCTTGGCGAAGCTGCGCAGGCCGATCAGGGCGACATCTTTGGGATCGATATTCCACGCCCGCATCCCGTCTACATCGTCCAAACGCAAACCGTCAAGCCGCTCCACCACCATGACCGATTGGCTGCAAAACTCCCAGTAAACCTTAGGGGTGCAAATTTCTGTTATCCCTTTGAAATTATTTCTGAATTTTTCGATGTTGGCGGCTTCGACGGTGAAATCCAACTCCTTAAAAATGGTCTTTTCAAATTCGGCCACGATATTGACCGGATCGAGTAGCTCGCTGTCTTCCAGGTTGCGTTCGATTAAATGCGCCAGCCGGTACATGATCTTAACATCCTGACGAATGACGGGTTCGATCCCGGGGCGCTGCACCTTTACCGCGACCTTCTCTCCGCTGTGCAGGCGCGCCAGATGAACCTGAGCAATAGAGGCTGCGGCGCACGGTGTTTGCTCGAATTCGGCGAAATTGGCCGCGATGGTTTCTCCCATTTCTTCCTGAATGATTTTTTCGACCTCAGCGAAAGGGAATTCTCCGACATTGTCCTGTAATTTTTTAAACTCTTCAATATATTCGGGGTCTAAAATGTCCTGGCGGGTGCTGAGCAATTGTCCCAATTTAATAAAGGTCGGGCCTAACTCTTCAAAAGCCAGGCGTACGCGTTGGGCGGGCGAGAGGGTTTTCCTTTCTTTTTCGGCGTATTTTAAGGTTTCCAGCCGCTTGAGAAATACCCCCAGATGATGGAGCGGCATTTTATCGATAAAATTGCCGAACCCGTGACGCAGGAATACGCTGACGATTTCCGACAGACGCTTGGTGCTGTCGTTAAAGATAGATCCGGACGGTTTTTTATTTTTTAACATAAGTTAAAAAAGGGCTGAGGTATAAGTAATATGACTAATGTAACGTTCCATAAATAATATACCCCGTTTAATTGTCATTGCGAGCGGAGCGAAGCAATCTCAGACGCTACAATAAAATCGAGATTGCTTCGCTCCGCTCGCAATGACAGAATGTGTCCATCATTTTTTATGGAATGCTCTACTAATTTGGTTTCTGGCCGTAATGAATCGCCATCGCTCCGGCCAGTAAATTGGTATAGTCGGTCTTGATAAATCCTACATCCTCCATCATTTTTTGCAGCTCTTTTTGTTTCGGGAAGGTATGGAGAGATGTAGGCAAATAAGCGTAGGCTTCCTCGTTACCGGCCACATATTTGCCGATTTTGGGAACCAGATAAAAGAAGCTCAGGTAAAAAACCTGAGCATAAACAGGGATCACCGGGCGTCCCAAATCCAGGCAGGCGAATTTCCCGCCCGGTTTCAGGGCGCGGAAAATTTCGGACAATCCCTTTTTCATGTCCGACAGATTGCGAATCCCCCAGCCCACCGTGGCAAAATCGAAGCTGTTATCGGCAACCGGTATTTTTAAGGCATCGGCCTGATGGGGGCGGATGATATTTTCGAAAGCCTGTTCTTTTATTTTGACCTTGGCCAGCACCAGCATTTCAGTACTGAAATCAAAAGCCAGAACACGTCCTTTCGCCCCGGCGGATTTGGCTGCGGCTAAGGCAAAATCGGCGGTGCCGCAACAGCAATCCAGCACATAAGCGCCGGGGAAAACCCCCATTTTGCGGATGGCCGAATCCCTCCAGCGGTTATGCAGCCCGATGCTCATAATGCTGTTCATCAAATCATATTTGGGGGCGATGCCGTCAAACAGACTTCTGACGTATCTTTCTTTTTCCTTGCGGTTTTCCGGGCGGTTGATTTCCTCTATTTTTTCTTTCAAGCCTTTCATGTCCTCACTCCTCAGGCAGGCGACCACGCCAGCCCGTGGAAGCACAAAGGTTGATAAGATAGGCTTTAGGCTCTAGGCTTTAGGCTTCAGAGAAAAATTCATACAAGGCACAGAGACACTGAGTGCCTTGTGTGAAAATATCTCTAAAGCCCAAAGCCTAAAGCCCAAAGCCTACAACAACACCAAGTCGTTGCGATGGATTACTTCATCGTAATATTTATAGCCCAGAATCTTTTCGATTTCACCAGTTCGGTGACCCTTGATCTGTTCCAGTTCCTGAGCATGATAATTGACCAGCCCGCGGGCAAATTCCTTACCGGATACATCGACACAGCTAACAGCGTCACCCGCTTCAAAATTCCCTTCCACGGCTTTTATTCCGGAAGGCAGCAGACTTTTCCCCTTGTTTATTATAACATGTTTTGCCCCATCGTCCAGTACTAATCGTCCGTGCGGTTTTAAAGCATAGGCTATCCAGTGTTTGCGGGCGGCCAGCCTGCTTTCACAGGCCAGAAAGAGGGTGCCCAATTCTTCGCCCTGCATAATGCGGGTTAAAACGTTTGGGATGCGACCGCTGGTAATGATCGTCGGCACGCCGAAACTGGCGGCTTTGCCGGCAGCCTGCAATTTGGTAATCATACCCCCGGTGCTTTGGGAGTCTTTACTGCCGGAAGCTAATTTTTCGATTTCGGAGGTTACGCAATCTACCAAGGGGATTAAGCAGGCGTCGGCATTTAAATAGGGGTCAGCGGTATACAGACCGTCTATATCGGAAAGGATAACCAATAAATCGGCCTCGCACAAACTGGTGACCAGGGCGGAGAGGTTATCGTTGTCGCCGACTTTTAATTCTTCAACCGCTACGGTATCGTTTTCATTGATGATGGGCAAAACCTTATAGGACAGGAGCGTATCGAGGGTGTTGCGGGCGTTGAGGAAACGGTGGCGGCTGCTTAAATCATCCTGGGTGAGAAGTACCTGCGCCACCATTTGATTGTGTTTCTTAAACGATTGCTCATAAACCCACATCAGTCTGCTTTGACCGATGGCCGCTGCGGCCTGGCGGGCGGGGATGGTTTTGGGTTTTTCCGATAAACCCAAAGATTGCATTCCGGCTAAAGTCGCCCCTGAGGAAACTAATAACACCTCATACCCTTGCTGCCATAAGCCGGACAACTCCAGGGCCAGATGTTCGATAGTTTCCAAATTCAGTCCGTTTTCCACGGAAGCCAGCAGGTTACTGCCGACCTTAACCACCAGGCGTTTAATCCCGGCCGCCAGTTTTTTGCGATCGATCGCGGTTTTGGGAAGATTGTTTGATAGAACCATAGACGGGTACGAAAAATAAAAAATGTTTGGTCGCGTAGAAATAGGGAGACCGTTTTGTTTGCATCAGGAAAAAGTCTTAAATTTCGTAGTCCCAGCCCTTTAGGGCTGAATTTCCAGGGCTAAAGCCCTGGCACTACGACTGTCTGGTCCATTCTATTTTAATTTTACCTGCTTTGCAACATTTATAATCGATTTAATTGCTGACTGACGGCATACAATAATTTATTCAACCCCTCCCCCGTATGGGCGGAGATTTTAAATAATTCCCAATTTTTATCGGTGCATATTTGTTCTAATTGCGACAATTTTTCCCGGTCTGCGACCTCAAGTTTGGTGGCTACAATTAATTGCGGTTTTTCCAGTAACTGAGGGTTGAAAAGCCCTAATTCTTTATTGATTGCCTCCAGATTGGTCTGGGGAGTGCCGCCTGACGGGGAGACATCGACCAGATGCAGCAGCAGTTTGGTGCGCTCGATATGGCGCAAAAAGCGGTCTCCCAAGCCTGTCCCCTGATGCGCTCCTGCGATCAGGCCGGGAATGTCGGCAACGATAAAACTGCGATAATCCGCCATCTTTACCACCCCCAATTGAGGCATCAGGGTGGTAAAGGGATAATCGGCAATCTTGGGATGAGCGGCGGTTATGCGGGAGATGAGTGTGGATTTGCCCACATTGGGATAACCGATCAATCCCACATCAGCCAATAATTTCAATTCGATTTGCAGCCAGTGTTCTTCCCCTTCCTCGCCGGGCTGGGCAAAACGGGGGACGCGTCTTTGCGCCGTGGCAAAGCGGGCGTTACCCAGTCCGCCGCGTCCGCCTTTAGCTATTACAAACGCATCTTCGGCATGAGATAAATCTTTTAGGATGTGGCCGGTTTCCAATTCTTTAATGATGCTGCCTACCGGAACAGGAATAATCAAGGCGGCTCTACTTTGTCCATGGCAATCGGAGCCCAGACCGTGTTCGCCGTCCTGGGCGCGGTAATGCTTTTGATAACGCAAATCCAGGAGGGTGGTTAACTGGGGATCAGCCTTGATGAGAACATCACCGCCGTTACCGCCGTCACCGCCGCTGGGCCCGCCGTGCGGGACATATTTCTCGCGTCTGAAGGCGATGCAGCCCCGTCCGCCGTTACCGGCCTTGACAAATATTTTTACCTGATCTACAAAATCCATATCGGCAATCCATTCCTGCATCAATAATAAAGGCGACCAATATTCTGGTCGCCTTTATTATTTGATAATCAAAATTAACGTATTAGGCCGCCGGATAGACACTTACCTGACGTTTATCCCTTCCCTTTGGCTCAAATTTGACGATTCCGTCGATTTTAGCAAAAAGGGTGTCATCTCCGCCGCGCCCTACGTTATTTCCCGCATGGATCCGGGTTCCTCTCTGGCGTACCAAAATACTTCCCGCACAGACTCGCTGACTGCCGAAACGTTTTACACCCAGACGCTGACTCTGGCTGTCCCTGCCGTTGGTAGTACTGCCGCCGCCTTTTTTATGAGCCATTGTTTATTACTCCCCCGATGCTTTCAATTTTCACCGCAGTATATGACTGACGATGACCGTATTGGCGTTTATAACCTTTACGTTTCTTCGATTTGAAAACCAGAATTTTCTTTTCCCGTCCCTGTTCTAAAACCGTACCCTTGACCGATACTTTGGATAAATCGGCGGTATTGGCCGTTATCCTCTGGTCGTTATTTACAAGCTTTACCTTATCGAAGGTAACCACCGCACCTACTTCCAAAGGTAACTTTTCCACTCTGATCTGTTGACCGGGGGCTACTTTATGTTGTTTGCCGCCGCTTTCGATGATTGCATACATACCCAAAACTCCTTTTTATGTTCCGCAAAAGTCAATATGTTTTATAAAGGATAAGAAAATAACACATTATAAACCTGATGTCAAATTATTTTACGCAATAAGTATAGCAAAATATCGAAAGGATGAAAAGTATTTTTCCATTGTAGGGGCGAGGTTTCCTCGCCCTTGGTACAATGGGTGGAAGGAAACGTTACCAAAAGGGCGGGGAGACCCCGCCCCTACACCCTGAATTTCTTGAGCATAGCTTAAATCATTATGGCAGCCATGCCCTATTAATCACGGTTATAAATGAAATAAAAAAGAAGGATATGAACAGAAGAACATTGTATTACAATAAGTTAGTGTATTATGTGTATTGTGGCATATTAATTGCTTAAATAGCTTTTTGATAAATTAATTTAGGGAATATTATTTGACTCCACAATCTTAAATTCAATTAAAGGAAGCGAGATGAAAAATAAACTGGATTTATTATTAAGAATTTGTGTTCTTGCCATATTTGTGGGCTTAATAATTTGGTTTGCGAAGAACTGGTAGGGAATGTCCATAAATGATTGTGACTCACGGAAACACTGAATTGTAGAGACCTAGAGAAATTACAACCATGATGTGTGATGGGTAATTATTGGCTATGGCTCATTTTTTCAGTGTTTTGGCAGGTATGTTAATTAGTTACCCTTTTTTAAGTCCCTTATGTACAACTATTCCCCCTGTTTTCCCCACCGTTTTATTCCTTATCACTTTATAATGATAGGGCAGCTATGCCATATATGAGTTGTTTGTATGGCAGCGTTGCCCTTTTGTGTTGGCATCTGCCTATAGGGGCTGTGCCGCAACTCAGATTTATACTTTCCTCTCCCTCTGGGAGAGGACAAAGGTGAGGGTACCTTAAGTTAATTTGCTGATTTATCAACATGTTGTATTTTAACCCCTCACCCTGACCCTCTCCCGCGGGGAGAGG
>JACRJN010000060.1 GCA_016235675.1 Candidatus Schekmanbacteria bacterium | reverse complement strand
TCCCGTGGCTTCAGCCACGTATTTTCAGCCCCTTAGGGCTGCAAAAAAAGGTATGTTCGTATGGAACGCGCCGAAAGTATTGAGAGTCATAATTGCAGGGCTAACGCCCTGAAGTTCAGCCCTGAAGGGCTGGGACTACGATTTTTCTTATTCCGAACTCAGGTTAGTTAAGGAATTGTCAAAAGCGAGGCAGCCTTATCGCCGAAGCAATCGCAGACGCTCGATACCAGAGATTGCTTCGCTCCGCTCGCAATGACAAATTATGTAAAACAATTTCGCTTAACTTAATGGCATTGCCGCTAAGGGTTCCATAATCCCATGAATACAATCCCAGGTTTTCTACAGGATGAAGGTTTAGAGCTGATCCTTTTTGGGGGCAAAGGGGGCGTTGGCAAGACAACTTGTGCCAGCGCAACTGCCCTGTATATAGCAAAAAATAACCCTGCCAAATCCTTTCTCGTAATCTCCACTGACCCGGCGCATTCCCTGATGGACAGCCTTGCCGAAACCGCTATCCCCTCCAATTTAAAGGCAGTTGAACTGGACAGTCAGGCGTGTTTGGCCGCTTTTAAGAAAAAACATGAGCAAAAGCTGCGTGAGATTGCTTTGCGGGGCACTTTTTTAGATGACGCTGACATAAATAAATTCTTAGACCTGTCGTTGCCCGGTCTGGACGAGTTGATGGCTTTTCTGGAAATCACAGTCTGGGTAAAAGAAAAAAGTTATGCCTGTATTGTTGTGGATACCGCTCCCACCGGACACACGCTCAGACTGCTGGAAATGCCCCGACTCTTCAGGAAATGGCTGGAAATGTTGGACGCCCTGTTGGGCAAACATCGGTACATGAAGGCGCTTTTCTCCCGTTTCCGGCAGTCTGATGATCTGGATTTGTTTTTGGCTGAATTGGGGGCGGCGGTAAACTCTATGGAGGTGCTCCTGCATAGCGCAGCCTGCCGTTTTGTGCCGGTAATGCTGGCTGAAGCGTTAAGTATCCAGGAAACAAGCGTCCTGCTTAAAAAACTAACCCTTCCGGCAAATGAAATTATCGTTAATAGAATTTACCCGGAGAATAACTGCCCGCTCTGCACCGATTGGCGCTTGCGGCAAATGAGCGAGTTAAAGACCTTTCAGAGCGGCAATTTGGAAAAACTCTGGGGAGTTCCCCTTTATCCCTGGGAGGTTTTGGGTGAAACGCTTATTGATTACTGGGAAAATATTTCCGAGATTAAAGCGCCGCTTATCAAACCCATCGCGCCTGAGTGCTCTGTTTTTCCCAAGCAGGCGGTTAATCCCGCGGCTTATCCTGCATCCGGGACAAAGCTGTTATTTTTTGCCGGGAAGGGGGGAGTGGGGAAGACGACCTTAGCCTGCGCGACAGCTCTGCACCTGGCACATAATTCTGCAGGGGCCGAAGTCCTGCTGTTTTCCACTGACCCGGCACATTCTCTGTCCGATTGTCTTGACATTCCCGTAGGTTGTGCGCCAAAGCGTATCTGCTCAGGCTTGACGGCGATGGAAATTGATGCTTCTCAAGAACTGGAAATATTAAAAAACGAATACCAGCGGGAGTTGAAGAACTTTCTGAAGGCGCTTACTCCCGATATGGATATTACTTACGATCGTGAGGTTATGGAGCGGATTTTTGACCTGTCTCCCCCCGGAATAGATGAAATTATGTCTCTGACTAAGATAATGGAGTTTATTAAAAACGGCCAATATGATATTTTTGTTTTTGATTCGGCGCCCAGTGGTCATTTGATTCGTTTGCTGGAGTTGCCGACCCTTATTGAACAGTGGCTGGCGGTTTTCTTCGGCCTTTTTCTGAAATACAAACGCATATTTCGCCTGCCGAAAATAACTGACCGCCTGGTAACCATCTCTAAGGATATTAAGCAATGGCACGCCCTGCTGGGCGATCCGACTCAGTCCGGTTTGTATGGGGTTACCATCCTGACAGAAATGGCTTTTCAGGAGACTAAAGACCTTGCGGCGGCCTGCAAGCGGATGGGGGTTAATCTGCCGGGATTATTTCTTAATCTGGCTACCCCCGCCAATGACTGCCCCTTATGCTCGGCGTTATTTGAGCGGGAAACAAAAATAAAAAAGAAATTTGAGCTAAGTTTTCCCGATAAACGGCAAACATTGGTTTATCATCAGGGATACCCCATTGGTCTTGCACCGCTTCGGGAATTGGGAAATGTTTTGTATAAACCAAGAGAGAAAAACCTGCGAGCGGAAAAAACGCATTTGCATCCGGCAGGAGTAACTTATGCTTAATTCACTTAATGAGCGGGAAAATGTTTCCTTGTGCGAGACGCTTGACCGCGTGCTCAATAAAGGGGTTGTCGTGGTTGGCGAGGTTATGATTTCGGTAGCTAACGTTGATTTAATTTATCTGGGATTGCAGGTTATGCTTACTTCCATTGAAACCGCCCGGAATATAGGGATGGTAAAGTCCGGCGAGGTTAAAGAATGTATCCAACACAGCAAGTAAAAACAGAGCCCATAAATAATTTCGCTAAAGTAATGCAAGCCGGCCCGCTTAATCAGGTTGTGGATGAACAAGGGCTGAAACCCCGCATAAATATTGATCATGATAAGGTAAAAAACGGGCTGGGCCAGTTGGTGCTGACAGTGGTAAAACTTCTGCATGAACTTTTAGAGCGCCAGGCCATCAGGCGGATTGATTCCGGTTACCTAAGCGAGGAAGAGATCGAAAGACTTGGGCTGACCCTAATGCTGCAAGCCCAGGAAATTGAAAGAATGCGCAAGGAATTCGGACTAAACGAGGAAGACCTTAATCTCGATCTTGGGCCGCTGGGGAAAATATTATAGAAGGAAGACAGCATGTCAACTCAACGTAACATTCAACATTCAAATGAGAGCACCACTTTGGCGGACTTACTCGAACGCATATTGGATAAGGGCGTAGTCATAGCCGGGGACATCAAAATCAGTCTGGTGGAAGTAGAGCTTTTAACCATTCAGATTCGCCTGGTGGTTTGCTCGGTGGATAAAGCCAAAGAGATCGGCATAGATTTTTGGTCTAATAACCCCGCCTTTAACCCGCGGGTTGCCAAAGAATTGCCGGCGGATTCCGTGGCAGGCATTCAAGAAAGACTAGAGCGGCTAGAAAACTCCTTGCCGGTTTCCGGGTCACCCAGTCAAGCTGTAATATCAGTCACTTAATTAGGTTCTGTTGCAAAAAGTTGGAATTAAGGCAGTATGTCTCCCTTAGTCTCTTACGACTTCAATCTTGACAAAACTTGAGCAAAATATTAAGCAAGTGCTGGCACGACAACTAGTATAGCGTTTCATTAAAACATGTACATTTAATTGTCATTGCGAGGCAGCTTTATCGCCGAAGCAATCTCGGAAGTGCCCGGTAGAATCGAGATTGCTTCGCTTAAGCTCGCAATGACAGGTTTAAGGTCAATACAGTTCACTTAAGACGTAGCGCAGGGTTTTAGCCCTGCTTATGGGGTGGCTTTGGCGGGAACGAAGGAGCAGACCTGAAGGTCTGCGCTACGTTAAGTGAACAGTATTGGGTTTAAGGTGGACTGGTCTTGACAAACCAATCCACCTTACTTTTCTTCATTTCTGCCCCCCCCGTTACAATTGTATCACCCCAAGCGCATCTTATCTACTGGTCCAAATTTTCCAGTCCATTATAATTTTCCAGAGCAACTTAATTTGGATTATGCTATATTATCGGCTGGACTTTTTATTTTGGGGCGATAAATGCAAATTGAAATTAACCGCTCAAACCCTAAGCTTTCCATCATCATTCCATCCTACAATTCGGCGGGAACGATTGCCGACTGCCTGAGCAGCCTGCTCAATCAAAAGACTGAGCGGCAATTGGAAATAATTGTGGTGGATAGCTCACAGGACCAAACTCCGCGGATTGTCCGGGATAAATTCCCCCAGGTACGATTGATTCATCTGGGGCAGAAGACCGATCAGGGCAGCGCCCGCAATATCGGAACGAAGACGGCAAGCGGTGACATATTATTTTTCATCGATTCGGACTGTATCGCCCCCCCCGATTGGATCGAACAGATGCTGGCCGGGCATAGCCAGGGTTATTCAGCGGTAGGCGGGCCGATTGTCAACGCTAACCCGGAAAGCCTAATCAGTTATGCCGGGTATCTGTTGGAATTCAATGATTTGCTCCCCCCAAAATCCGGGATGGAGGTAAATCATCTGCCGTCGGGCAATGTTTCATACCGGCGGGAGATTTTGGAAAAAGGCGGGGGATTTCCTGCGGCTAGCGGTTATTATCTGGAGGATTTATTATTCAACAACCGCCTTTCCCAAACAGGGGTAAAAATGTGGTATGACCCCAAAATTCCCATGGCGCATGTACACCGGTCAACCTGGCGGGATTTTATCCGGCATCAGATAGTTTACGGCAAAAGCAACGTTCATCTTCTGCGCCATACCAGGATGCAAGGGGCTTTTATCGCCCGGCATCCTTATCTTTGCCTGCCGCTTCTGCCCCTTTTGCCCATCGTCAAATTTTGTCGCGTAGCTTGGCGTTTTTTCTCCTGGTCGCCGAAGGAATTCTTCAAACACCCCCTGATTTTTGCTATACTGGCCTTGGGCTTGTTATTTTGGTTTTACGGTTTTGTCCGGGAGTTGTTCAATCTGTCGTAAATAAAAAGACCTTTTTCCCTAAAAACATTTGTGCTATGATAATATAAACTGGCTTTGAGCTATACCGGAGGGGTGATGAAAATAGATTTTCTGGTAATCGGGGCGCATCCCGATGACGCGGAAATCGGGGCAGGCGGTTTATTGCTGAAAATGAAGCACAAGGGCTACCGCACGGGAATTATCGATCTGACCAAAGGTGAAATGGGCACACGCGGGAATGTCGAGATGCGCATGAAAGAATCTGAAGACGCGGCTAAAATACTAAACTTGGATGTCAGACGTAATTTGGATTTAGGCGACGGGCACCTGGAGCTTAATATTCATAACCGGCATATTCTGGCCAAGACTATAAGGGAATTGAAGCCGACATTTATCATCGCCCCTTATTTTAACGACAAGCACCCCGATCACATGGCCGCCGGGCAGTTGGCCAAGTGCGCTTATTATGACGCCCGCATCGGCAAGATAGATTTGGGGTGGCCGGCGCATTCTGCGGCTAAGATTTTTTATTATTTTTCGCATCTTTTTTATCCGGCCAGTTTTATCATAGACATAACGCCGTATTTTGCCGCCAAGATCGCAGCGGTTCGGGCGCACGATTCCCAATTCGGCACCGCCGCCCAGGAATTGAAAAAGCCATATTTGCACTTAGGGATTTCCGATTATATCCTGCATATCGAAGCCCGCAGCTGCCATTTCGGGTCTTTAATCAATACCCAGTATGCCGAGGGTTTTTTGTGTGAGGATATTCTGGCGGTCGATGACCCGTATATGTTTTTATCGGATGCGGCCAAGGTTTTTTTCCGCTAGATTGAGTTTAATTTTTACCAGGAAAGGAATTCATCAGTGAAAGGCACCCTCTATTTTTTAATGCTGACTTTGCTAACTTCAATGGCCTGCGGGCCTTCATTGGCGGAAATCAAGGGCTGGGAGGAACAAAAGGACATTTCCCAATTGATTTTGGCGCTGCAAAAGGAAGACCGGGAAGTTTACCGCGCCAGAATAGTGGCCGCTTTGGGAGAAATCAAAGATAAAAAGGTTGTCCGGGCGTTATTGGCCGCGCTCAATGATCCCGAGCCGGATGTACGTAAAGAGGCGGTCGAAGGTTTGGGCAAGTTAAAAGACCCAAAAACCATGGAGCCTCTAATCAGTATGCTGAAAGATGAATCGGCAATGGTCAGGGAAAAAACCGTCGAGGTTTTGGGACAGATGGGTGGATCAAGCGTACTTGATCCTTTAATGGAACTGCTTAAAAACAAAGAGGAAAAAAACAATATAAAACTGGCTGTCGTAATCACACTGCAAAAAATCGGGGATACCAGGGCGGCCAGTTTTTTACTGGATTTGTTGGAAGAAGAACACGATCCCGCCATAAGAAAAAATATCGCCCAGGCCTTGGGGAAATTGGGTGATGCCCGATCGATTCCCTCTTTGGAAAAACTTCTGGAAACCGATCCCGATCAAAATGTGCGCCAGGAAGCTAAAAACTCCATCGAACGGATAAAAGAACGTTAGCCATGACTGAGTATCCTTTTAAAACAGTATCTTTTGTTTTAATCGGCTGGTTATTTATTTTATTTTTAGGTTGCAGCCCTCCCACTGCCTCCCAAATCAAGGAATGGGAGGAATTAAAACAAGCAGACTCTTTAATTCGTTCCCTGAAATATCCTCAATTACGCTGGAGGGTTGCCGAGTCTTTAGGAATAATCGGGGACAGCAAGGCCGTCGAACCGCTGATCGCTCTGCTGACGGATGAGGATTCCCTGACCCGCTTTCATGCGGTGCAAGCCTTAGGCAGAATTAAAAATGAGGCTGCTATCGAACCGCTTATTCCGCTTCTGCTGGATGAGCATTCCACTATACGCAGTGCTGTGGCGGGAATAATCGAGAACTTCGGCAAATTCAGCGCGTTCCCTTTGGCAAAAGCCTTACAGAACAACAATCAGGCGCTGCATCCACCGGTTAAAGAAATCTTGACGAAATTAGGCGATACGGCTTATTATCCATTATCGCTTGTTTTGGAAGGGAATGATAAAAATTCCAAACTTATTGCAATTGCCGCTTTCAGAATTTTGAAACCGGTCGAAGCCATCAGTTATTTAAAAAAATCTTTAACTGATCCCGATACTGATATTTCCGCTCAAGCGGCAGCCGCCTTAGCGGAAATCAAGGGGTTCCAGGCTCGAGCCATATCTACATCGGGCGAAAATATGGGAGAAGATGCTATTCTTTACAGCCTGACCGAAGAAGAAACGACAATTGAGAGCGAAGATGAGCAGGGCCAAGAAACGGGAAATGATTAAAATGAATTATTTGCCCAAGGAGCTAACTATTGAAAATCGGGATAATCTGTTATCCGACCTACGGCGGCAGCGGGGTAATCGCTACTGAGTTAGGCTGTAACCTGAGCCGATTGGGGCATGAGGTACATTTTATCTGCTATAACCTCCCGGCGCGTTTGACTTGTCAGCCTAATGTATATTTTCATCTGGTAGATGTGGTTTCTTATCCCCTTTTCAAGTTCCCGCCCTATACTCTGGCTTTGGCCTCAAAAACCGCTGAGGTCATCGAAGAATACGGATTGGATATTATCCACGCCCATTACGCCGTACCCCACGCCATGTCCGCCCATTTAGCCCAGCAAATCGTCGGCGATACCCAGATCAAAATTATCACCACCTTGCACGGCACCGACATCAGATTAGTCGGGCTGGAGCCGTCATATTATCGCGCCACCAAATATGCCATCTCCAATAACAACGGATTGACGGCGGTTTCCCAATATTTGGCCGATATAACCCGTGAGGAATTTAAAATCGATCGTCCGATAGAGGTGATTCCCAATTTTGTCGATAACCAGCGCTTTATCCGCAAGCCCGACGCTCAATTGCGTTTGCAATATGCCGCTCCAGACCAAAAAATCATCACCCATATATCCAATTTCCGCACCGTCAAGCGCATTCCCGATATATTGCAGACCTTTGCCCTGATTTCCCAAAAGATTCCCGTTCGGCTATTGTTGGTTGGTGATGGCCCGGAAATCAACCATGCCGCCGAATTAGTCAATAAACTGCGCATCCATCACCGGGTACACTTTCTTAATTTGGTAAATAATGTCGAGGATATTTTGTCCATATCGGACTTGTTTCTGCTGCTTTCCGAAACCGAATCTTTCGGGCTGGCCGCTTTGGAGGCTATGAGCTGTGAGGTGCCGGTAATCGCCTCACGGGTGGGCGGCATTCCTGAGGTGGTACAGCACGGTGAATGCGGCTTTTTGGCGGATGTGGGCGCGATTGAAGAGTTCGCCCGCCTGTCCCTGACTATCTTGCAGGATGAGGTATTATCAGCCAAAATGGGAAAGATGGGCAGGCAGATTGCCATCGAACGTTTCAGTTCGGAGAAGGTTATTCCGCTTTACGAGAATTATTATAAGCGGGTTTTGGCGGGAGGGATTTAAGCATGAGCGAAGTATACCAGGTAAAGGAATAAAATGCCCATCAGCGGCCACACCAAAATAGTGGGAATTTTCGGTTACCCGGTCAGGCACACCTTGTCGCCTGCTATGCACAATGCGGCTTTTGCCGCCTTGGGGCTGGATTATGTCTATCTGCCGTTTGAGGTGCCGCCGGATAATTTGGGGCAGGCTTTGCGGGCTTTACCGGCTTTGCAGATTGCGGGGGTTAATCTTACCATCCCGCATAAAGAGCGCGCCCTGGAATATCTGGATGAAATCAGCCCTCAGGCGCAATTGATCGGGGCGGTTAATACCGTCAAAGTAGAGGGTCATAAGTTAATCGGTTATAATACAGACGGAGAAGGATTTTTGCAGTCATTGAATCAGGATGGGGGAATCGATCCTAAGGGGAGACGGGTTTGCCTTCTGGGGGCAGGCGGAGCCGCAAGGGCTGTGGCTATGGCTTTAGTTGAGGCAAAGATACGGGAATTGGCAATCCTCAATCGTACCGTTGAGCGCGCCCAACTTCTGGCGGAACAAATCAGCGGTTATTATCCAGAGGTGAGTGTTTGTACCGATTCCCTTGACAATCAGGAAATTATCGCTAGAAGCGACATCATTATCAACACCACATTGGTAGGAATGAAGCCGGACGATGAATTGCCGATTGACCCGAAGGTTATCTCCCCCCTTGGCTTTGTCTGCGACGTGATTTATCATCCGGCCAAAACCAAGCTTTTGGCCGCCGCCGAAAAGCGCGGGGCAAAAACTATGAATGGCCTGGGAATGCTGCTTTATCAAGGGACTTTGGCTTTTGAAATCTGGACTGGGCGAAAAGCCCCTGTGGAAGTAATGAAGAAGGCGTTAGGCTTCGGGCTTCAGGGGCTGTGCCGCAACTCAGATTTATACTTTCCTCTCCCTCTGGGAGAGGACAAAGGTGAGGGTACCTTAAGTTAATTTGCTGATTTATCAACATGTTGTATTTTAACCCCTCACCCTGACCCTCTCCCGCGGGGAGAGG
>JACRJN010000001.1 GCA_016235675.1 Candidatus Schekmanbacteria bacterium | reverse complement strand
TAGTTCGTAGTTCGTAGTCCCATCCCTTCAGGGCTGAACTTCAGGGCGTTAGCCCTGCAATTATGACTCTCAATATTTTCGGCGCGTTCCATACGAACACACCTTTTTTGCAGCCCTAAGGGGCTGAAAATACGTGGCTAAAGCCACGGGACTACGTTTTTAAATATATAAATATCTACCTTTAGGTGAACACTCTCAACAGGAGACCCGTAGCGTCATTGCGAGCGGTAGCGAAGCAATCTCCATGCGTGCGGATGAGATTGCTTCGCTTAAGCTCGCAATGTCATTTTTCAGCCGAAACAAATTTATTGCTCAGGTCTCTGTATTTCTACCCTACTGCAAAATTGCAAGCGGAGGTGGAACAGAAATGGGATGAGTATGCCTATTCCACCAATAAGGAGTGGGTGGAATACGACAAATTAAAATATTCAGATAAATTTACCCGAAGCGGAATAAATCCCTGGTTAATGGCTTCTTATAGATGAAACGTCTTTAACCTCAATACTGTTCGCTTAACGTAGCGCAGACCTTTAGGTCTGCTCCTTCGTTCCCGCCAAAGCCACCTTATAAGCAGGGCTAAAGCCCAGCGCTATGTCTTAAGTGAACGGTATTGTCTTTAACCTGAAAGGGCAATAAGTAAAAAAAGGCATTTTTAAGTAATATTTATACCACGCGTACGATTGACCATATGGTACATTTCTTGTATGATCTAACATATCGTTTCACTCTCCCAAAACAGAGGATGAATGATGGCCATGGGGTTAGCACTTCCTGTACAGGTGAAAAAGGTTGTTTCCGAAAACGGCTTTTCTGAAGATTCAATGTGTACACTGAATGCAGCTATGAGTAATTTAGCCCGCGCCATCAGTATGAAAGAAGTCCTGATCAACATCGTCAGCAGCCTGCGCCATCTTTTCAACAGCGATGTCATTCAAATTATGGAATATCAGCCGGGGAGTAAAACCTGGTCGTTACTTGAGGGTTTTTGTTCAGCAGCATATTATCAATCCGATTTCAGGGCGTTGACTGGAATCATAGAAACCGCGCAAACCAAGCTTCTCGGTGGATTTCCCCTGGTCATGGATGATTTGGAAATTATTTACGGCCTTCCCCAAAATAATCACCCGCGTTTAAAAAGCTTTTTAGCTCTGCCCCTGCTGGATAAAAATAAGTTAATCGGCGGGGTGTTTATGGCTGCCGCCCATAAACCCAATATTCCTCAGCAGGGCTGCATCCTCCTGCTTTTGGGCAATTTTATCGGCAACGTTATCGGCAACGCCAAGCTGTTTCATATGGTGGAAAACGCCAAAAAGGAATGGGAGGACACCTTCGATTCCATCAGCGACATGGTGGCGATTATCGATAAGGATTTCAATATTGTGCGCGCCAATAAAACCATGGCTAACAAATTGGGAAAACATCCGCGGGAAGTGGTAGGCAAAAAATGTTATGAGCTTATGCATTGCCAAACGCATCCTATAAATAATTGCCCTCACGCTAAAAGCCTGAAAAACCGGGAATCAAGCAGCGAGGAGATAGTTTGTTTCCCCGACGGGACAATTCATCAGGTGACCACCTCCCCCATGTATAATAAGCAGCGGGAGATTATCGGCACCGCTCACATCGCCCATGATATTACCGAACATAAAAAATTGGAACAGCAGTTATTGCAGATGCAGAAAATGGAATCCCTGGGAACTATGGCCGGCGGGATCGCCCATGATTTCAACAATCTTTTGGAGGGTATATTAGGCTACGCTTCCTATATCAAACAGCAGATTTCCCCCAATAACCCCATCCGCAAGGAATTGGAAGTTATCGAGGATTCCGCTGAGAAGGCGGGAAAGCTATCCAAGCAATTGCTGACCTTTGCCCGCCAGGAGAAATACTCGCCCAAACCGGTCAATTTCAATAAAATAGTGGAATCGATGGTCAAACTTTTTTCCCGCACTATCGATAAAACCATCTCGGTTCATTACAACTTTATCGATAAGGACATGATAATTGACGGCGATGCCGGTCAATTGGAGCAGGCGCTTTTGAATATCTGCCTCAATGCCCGTGACGCTATGCCAAAAGGCGGTAAGATTGAGATTGAAACCAGGACGGTCTGTTTAGACGAAAATTTCACCCATCAGCATGTCGGATTGCGTCCCGGTCATTACATGCTGCTTTCCATCAGCGATACGGGGATGGGTATTTCAGCAAAACATAAGGATAAAATCTTCGAACCATTCTTTACCACCAAAGCGTCGGGGCAGGGAACGGGATTGGGGTTATCGATGGTTTATGGGATTGTTAAGTCCCATAAGGGTATTATTAACGTATACAGCGAACCCAACCAGGGCACGGCATTTAAAATTTTCCTGCCGTTATCACGGGAAAGGTTGGACAACATGACGAAACAGCCAACCGTAAGTAAGAATCTGCGGGGGAATGAGACAATTCTGGTAGTGGATGATGAAACCAATATCCGTAAATTGATGGGCAAGTTATTGAATAATTACGGCTACAAGGTTTACATGGCCGGGGATGGGTGCGAGGCGGTGGACATCTTCCGCCAGCACAGCCAGGAGATTGATCTCATCATATTGGATATGATTACCCCGCGACTGAGCGGCAGGGAGGCTTATAAGACGATCAAGGAAATCCGCTCCGGCATCCGCGTTTTGCTTTCCAGCGGCTATAGCCCGGACAACCAGATGCAGGATGTGTTGGAGGACGCCCAGGGGTTTATCCAAAAGCCCTATCGGGTGGAGGATTTGCTGGTTATGGTGCGGGATGTGTTGCAGAATTCCGGGAGGTAATTAGCTTGGTAGCACAGGCATCTTGCCTGTGATGTGGGATGCAGAAAAGCAGGGTGGGCTTTGCTCCAATGCTGTTGACTTAAGGGATTATAGAAAGGGTTCCCCATATCTGTCATTGCGAGCCTTAAGCGAAGCAATCTCAAGCCCCATGTGCGGTTGAGATTGCTTCGGCGGTAAGGCTGCCTCGCAATGACAATTCCTTAAGTCAACAGCCCACCCTACTGGACTCTCCTACCTGACCGCCGCCCGCTTCAAAGAGGTAAAATCCCCCGCCGGGTAGATTTCAAACCCCTGCACCCGCTTATTCATCACCACCACATTCATATTATGCCAGAGGCTGACATAGGGCAGGTCGTCAGCGATAATCTGTTGTACCTGCTGATAGATTCGGCTGCGCTGCCCTTCATCCAGGGTTTGCCGTCCCTGCTCCAGCAGGCGGTCCAAGGCCGGGTTGAGATAATGACCGCGGTTGGCTCCGTTGGGCGGGATGCTCTGGGAATGGAAGATGTAATAATAGATGTCGGGATCGGTCACCCCGACCCATTGCAGGCTGCATAACTGGAAATTACCGGCGGAAATATCGGCAAAGAAGCTGCCCCATTCGTAGCTGTTTATCTCCACACCGATTCCCACATTTTTTAAATCGGCCTGAATCACTTCCGCCTTGCGCCGGCTCAATTCGTTTTGCGAGGTCTTGTAAACCAGATTAAACCGCACCTGGGGCCCGGCGCCGTCCGGATCGGGGAATCCGGCTTCGTCCAACAATTTCCTGGCCTGTTCCGGATTATATAGCGTTTCCGGCAGATTAGCATTATATGCCCAGTTACCGGCAGGCAGCAGACTTTGCGCCAATGTTCCCAACCCGATAAGCAGGTGATGAACCATAATCGGGCGATCGATACTCATGGCGATAGCCTGCCGCACCTTTTTTTGCCCCAGAATCTTATCCCGCAGGTTGAAAGCCAGATACTCGTAAGTTGTTCCCGGTTTTCTTAGCACCTGCAAATGCGATTCTGCTTCCAGATTGGCCAATAAATCAGGCGGTACCGCATTCTGTACCAAGTCCAGATCAGCCTTTTTCAGCGCCAAAACCCGCGTGGTATCCTCAGGGATGATTTTATAGATGATCCGCTCCAGGGGCGGCTTTCCTTCAAAATAGCGGTCATGCCGCCGGAAAACCAATTGCTCATCCGGCTGCCAATCCATCAGTTGAAAGGGGCCGCTGCCTACCGGATGTCTGGAAAAATCGGGGTTATTTCCCAAATGCCTGGGGATGATCGCCATAGTCATATTAAGCAGAAAAGGGGCAAAGGGGCGGTGCAGGCTAAATTTGATAGTATAATCATCAATCAGTTCAATCCGTTTGATGACCTCATAACTGCTGCGCCGCGGCGATAGCGATTCAGGGGCTAAAATGCTTTGGTAGGTGTACTCCACATCCTGAGCGATAAGCTCCTGGCCGTCCTGAAATTTCACCCCCCGCCGCAGATAAAAAACGTAGGTAACATCGTCCGGCATCTCCCACTTTTCCGCCAGTTCCGGGGTAAGTTGAGCCTGGGCATTCAAACGCACCAGGGAATTAAAGACGATTTGGGTAACCCGCGCCGACATGGCGTCGGAAGCCAGGCGCGGGTCTAAATTGGTGGGATTGCTCTCCAGCCCGACCTTCAGTTCCGGTAGGATGGGGGATTGCCTGGCTTGGCAGTTGGTTAAAAGGGAAATGGTTATAATGAGTAATAATATTTTTTTAAACATATTAAGAATTATACCAGCCAATAACGCCCGTCGGCCTGAATCAAATTTTCCGCCTCCGCGGTGCCCCAACTGCCTGCCGGATATAAGGCGGGCTGATATTGGGCCGGGTTTTTCTCCCAGGCTTCCATGACCGGAGTAAAAAGAGACCAGGCCGTTTCCATCCCGTCCCGTCTCCAAAAAAGGGTATGATCCCCTAACATGCAATCCAAAAGCAATCTTTCATAGGCATTGGGAGGTTCATTGCCGAAAATCTCCCGATAGGAAAACTCCAAAGCTAATGGAGTCAAACAAATTTTGGGGCCTGGTTTTTTGGCCTGAATCATCAGAGAAATACCTTCTTTCGGCTGGATATTTAAAAATAAAACGTTCGGGGCTAAATCCCCCGGAGACAGCGGGGCAAAGATAGAATGGGGAACCGGTCGAAAGACTATGGCGATTTCCGTGGTTTGCCGGGCTAAACGCTTGCCGGAACGCAGATAAAAGGGAACACCCTGCCAGCGCCAGTTATCAATGTAGAGTTTAGCCGCAATGAAAGTTTCCACCAGCGAATCGCGGGCGACCCCGGTTTCTTCCCGGTATCCTATATAATCTACCTTATTGATCTGACCTGCGCGGTATTGACCGCGCACGATGTTTTTGCCGATTTCTTTGGCCGAAAAAGGGCGGAGGGAACGCAACAGCTTGGCTTTCTCATCCCGAATGCGATTGGCGTCGAACGAAATCGGCGGTTCCATAGCCACTACCGCCAAAAGTTCCAAAAGATGATTTAAAAACATATCGCGCAGCAAACCGGCTTGCTCAAAATAACCGGCGCGATGCTCCACCCCCAAGGTCTCGGCTGCGGTAATCTGGATATGATCTATATAGCGCCTGTTCCATAACGGCTCAAATATGGCGTTGGCGAACCTGAGCATTAAAATATTCTGCACCGTCTCCTTGCCCAGATAATGGTCGATACGAAAGATTTGATGCTCGTGAAGGTAGCGCAGCAACTCATTGTTCAGTTCGACTGCGCTTTGCAAGTCATGACCGAAAGGCTTTTCCACCACGACACGGGAGCTCGACGGCCTGTCTTGTGCCTCTTTAGTCAAGCCGGATTGTCCCAGTTGAGTGACAATTTTAGGATAAAGGCCGGGAGGGGTCGCCAGATAGAAAATACGATCGCAAACCCCCGGATATTGCTGATCCATTTGCTTTAAGCGCTCTTGTAAAGCTTGGTAATCGCCGGGGGTAGCGTAGTCTAACCGATTATAAAAGCAGATTTTCAGGAATTCCTCCAATTGCGGCAGCTTACTATTGGGTAAAGAATTTTTCTGACAGGATTCCCGCACCTTTTGGCGGAACGAGTCGTCACTCAACTGGCTGCGCCCGCAACCGAGAATAAAGAAGCTATCGGGCAGCAATGCTTTATGGAAAAGATTAAACAAAGCCGGGATAAGCATTCTATTGGACAGATCGCCCGATACCCCGAAGATTATCAGACTACAGGGCGCAGGACGGGTTTCCACACAAAATCCGCCGCGCAGGAATGGATTTGAGGCTATATCTTCCATAAAGAATCTTCCCGGTAATTGGGTTTAACCACAAAGCACACGAAGCACACGAAGAACTAAAAATATTATAACCTAGCAGACGGTATTTTAACTGCTACTTTATCAAGAATTTGAGGAAATTTGAAGTGGGTTGATTATAAAATCCCCCCTGCCCCCCTTTTTCAAAGGGGGAGATGTTGGGGTCCCCCTTTGAAAAAGGGGGATTAAGGGGGATTTTATAATTGCAAGCACCTTTTCCCACCCTTCACTGAAGTGTTACATGTTCTTTTAAGATTGGGTTGACTTTTTTGTTGAGAAAATGTAATAATAAATTTTGGGAGGGATGGCCGAGTGGTTTAAGGCGACGGTCTTGAAAACCGTTGAGCGTGCAAGCGTTCCGTGGGTTCGAATCCTACTCCCTCCGCCAATTTTTTTTAAATAATTAACCCAAGTTGCCACCGGTAGAGTTTTTGGTGGCGTTCTCAACAGGAAACCTGGTAACATACATACAATTAAGATACTAGGAAGCATAGAATATTCCCCCATCCCTCCCCCGCCGTAGTGCCAGGGCTTTAGCCCTGGGAATTCAGCCCTGAAGGGCTGGGACTACGAAATTTAAGATTTTTCCCTGATGTAAACAAAAATAAAACGGTCTTCCTATTTCTACGCTACCAAAATATTCCCAGATAAAAGGAGAAGCTATGCGTTATTCTGAATTATTTATCAGTACGTTAAAGGAAGACCCGGCTGAAGCTGAGTTGATAAGCCATAAACTTATGGTGCGTTCCGGCATGATTCGTAAATTGGCGACCGGCATCTACAGCTATTTGCCGGTCGGGTTGAAAGTCATCAAAAAGGTGGAAAATATTATCCGTGAAGAGATGAACGCCGGCGGAGCACAAGAGGTGTTGCTGCCGGTTTTGTCCCCAGCGCAACTTTGGCAGGAAAGCGGGCGTTGGGCATTATACGGCGAGGAATTAATGCGCCTTAAAGACCGCCATCAGCGCGATTTCTGCTTAGGCCCCACTCATGAGGAGGTCATTACCGATTTAGTGCGCCAGCAGGTACGCTCTTACCGGCAACTGCCAGTTAATCTCTATCAGATTCAAACCAAATTCCGGGATGAAATCCGCCCCCGTTTCGGGTTGATGCGCGGGCGGGAATTTATCATGAAGGATGGTTACAGCTTCGACCGGGACGAAAAGGGCGTTGAGGTTACTTATCAGAAAATGTATCAGGCGTACTCTCGTATCTTCCAGCGCTGCGGCCTGCGCTTTAAGGCGGTGGAAGCCGATACCGGCACCATCGGCGGGAATTTCTCCCATGAATTTATGGTTTTGGCCTCATCAGGTGAGGAAGAAGTGGTCTCCTGCCGTCAATGCAGCTATGCCGTCAATGCAGACAAGGCCGAATGCCGCCCGCCGCAGACGGAGCCGCCCGCCTTCCCTTATGCCAGGGAAGAGGCGCACACCCCCGGCTTAAAGTCGGTACCCGATGTGGCCGTTTTTCTCAACAAACCGGTTACCGTGATACTTAAAACGCTGATCATCCAGGCCGATAACGAGATCATCCTGGTTTTGTTACGCGGCGATCATGAACTTCACCCGGAAAAATTACGCAAACATTTGAATTGCCATGAAATTGCGCTTGCCGATGAAGAAACGGTACGCCGGGTAACCAAAGCCCCGGTGGGGTTTGCCTCGCCGGTGGGTATCGATATTCATAAGGTTATCGCCGATTTGACGGTAGAGACCATGGGAAATTTCGTTTGCGGCGCAAATGTGGAAGATTACCATCTGACCGATGTTAATTGGGGACGGGATTTCCATATCGATCAATTCGTGGATATTCGCCGGGTGTCGACCCAGGATACCTGCCCGTTGTGCGGCAGCGGGCTGGAAATTAACCGCGGCATCGAAGTCGGCCACATCTTCAAATTAGGCACAAAATACAGTAAAATGCTTAACGCCACCTATCTGGATGAAAGCGGCCAAAGCCAGATTATCGTCATGGGTTGTTACGGAATCGGGGTGGGACGCACCGTGGCGGCGGCCATCGAACAAAATCACGATCAAAACGGCATCATCTGGCCTCAGGCGATTGCGCCTTATCAGGTTTTGCTTTTGCCTTTGGATGTGCAGGATAAAAATGTGCTGACTTTGGTGGAGAATCTGTATACTGACTTGAAAGCCGCCGGAGTGGAGGTTTTGCTGGATGATCGGGAAGAGCGTCCCGGCGCCAAATTCAAAGACGCCGACCTTTTAGGCATCCCCCTGCGGGTGAATATCGGCGCCAGGGATTTGGCCAAAAATCAGGTGGAGATAAAAATCCGCCGCAGCGGGGAAATATTTAAACTGGTGCCTGACGATGTTAAAAATAAATTGATGGAATTGTTGGGAAATTTGAGTTAATTATCTTCGGTAGCACAGGCATCCTGCCTGTGTGTTGCGGCATAGAAGGAAGCTTTCGATTTAACCCACCACTTCCAGTAATTGTGCCGTTTTTGTGTGGGCGTTGCCCACATCACAGGCAAGATGCCTGTGCTACCAGAAGCCTGTGCCCATGAGGATACCCGCAAGGGGTACCCCTACAAATTTAAATTTGAAATAAATGTCTGAAGAACACAAAAGGAAAAGGAGTTTAACAGCTTCTTTATACGACGGCATATTTGCCTGTGCCATG
>JACRJN010000061.1 GCA_016235675.1 Candidatus Schekmanbacteria bacterium | reverse complement strand
ATATTTCTACAAACTGCCGGAAAGCATCCGCCAGCACGCCCAAATTATTGACGACAAATTAGAAGCTATCCGGGTTTGTGATCCGGCTATCGGCTCCGGCGCTTTTCCGGTAGGGATGATGAGCGAAATTGTCCGGGCCAGGCAATCGCTTACTCCTTATATCTGTAATGTCATTCCCAACCCTCAAAATGTCATTCCTGTGGAAACAGGAATCCAGTCTTCCCAAAAACCTCTGGATTCCCGCTTTTGCGGGAATGACAACCCGTGTCCTGAAAGAATCCCCTACAATTTCAAACGTCACGCCATTCAAGAATCCATCTACGGCGTGGATTTAGACCCCGGAGCGGTAGAGATTGCCAAGCTGCGCCTGTGGCTGTCTTTGGTGGTAGATGAAGAGGACATCCGGCAGATCAAACCCTTGCCTAATTTGGATTACAAGATTGTTTGCGGCAATTCATTGTTGGCATTTGATCCGGGTTTATTAAATTATCATCTCTACAAGGAATTAGAAGCGGTTAAACAACAATTCTTTGATGAAACCAACTCCCGCAAAAAGAAAGATGAGAAAGAAAAGATTGATCGCTTGATTAAACAGATTACCAATAATAACAAGCATTTCTCCTATAAAGCCTATTTCAGCGAAATATTCTTTGTAGGGGCGCCCCTTGCGGGCGCCCTCCAAGGGCAGGCGCAAGACCTGCCCCTACAAAAAAACAAAAAAAGCGGCTTTGACGTAGTAATCGCCAATCCCCCTTATGTCCGCCAGGAAGCGATTAAAGCGTTTAAGGATCAACTGAAAAATGATTTCGGCGCTTTTTACTGCGGCACCGCCGATCTATACACCTATTTCTACAAGCGCGGGCTGGATTTGCTGAAATCGGGAGGCTGTCTCTGCTTTATCACCCCAAATAAATTCATGCGGACGACTTACGGCAAGAACACCCGGATGTTACTTATAAGGGAGGCAATGCTAAAAACAGTTGTTGATTTTTGTGAATTGCCGGTATTTGAAGCCGGAACCGATCCGGCGATTGTGCTGGTTAAAAAGGGCAAGCCGGCTAAAGACACACTGCTTACTGCAACAGTAATAAAAAACGCCGAGGAAATCGAAAAGGTAAGCGAAATTGTGCTTCAACGCGGTTTCCCGATAAAAATCGGGGATTTGTCTTCAGAAGGATGGACTTTAGAATCAAGCAACATATTATCATTTATGGGGAGATTACGAAAGATAGGCAAACCGCTGGGGGAATATGTGCAGGGGCGGTTTTATAGAGGAGTAGTAACCGGTTTTAATGATGCTTTTGTAATTGACGCCGTTACGCGTGAAAGTTTAATTTCCGAAAACCCGGCGAGCGCCGATATTATCAAGCCTTGGCTAGACGGGCATGACATCAAAAAATGGAAAGCGGAATGGGCGGGATTGTATGTGATCTTTACCCGGCGGGGAATTGATATTGAGCGATACCCTGCTATAAAGCGATATTTAGAACAATTCCGTGAAGACCTGGAACCCAAAAAATCAGACAATCAGAAACAGGGACGCAAACCGGGAACATACAAGTGGTTTGAAATACAGGATAATATTGCTTATTATGAAGAATTTGAGAAGTCGAAAATTATCTTTAACGAAACTTCAAAAGAATTGCACGCTTACGTTGATTATAAAAAGATTTTTATCAATAAGACTGGCTTTATCATAATCAGTCCTGAGAATGAATATCTGGTAGGAATTCTGAATTCCAGATTGATGGATTACTACTTTCGACATAATTTCCCGGCCTGGGGTGACCCATGGAAAGGCGGACGTGTGCAATTCAGAAAAGACAGGATGGTACAAGTGCCCATTGTATCTGCCCCCGACACCCAAAAAGCCCCCATCATCGAACGCGTCCAAGCCATCCTTGCCAATCCCGCAGGTCAGGATGTGCCAAAACTCGAAGCGGAAATAAACAAACTGGTCTACGCCCTCTACAACCTCACCCCGGAAGAAATCGCCATCGTGGAGGGAAGATGAATAAGGATTTAATTCAATACTCCGAATTATTGTCCACCGTAAAAGACCGCATCCGGCAGGCTCAGGTCAAAGCGACATTATCCGTCAACTCGGAAATGATACGGATGTACTGGGATGTCGGCAGCATGATTTATGAGCGTCAGCAAAAAGAGGGCTGGGGCGCCGGGGTCATCCCGCGCCTGGCAAAAGATATTCGCAATGAGCTGCCCGAAATCAAAGGCTTTTCCGAACGCAATATCGGATATATGATTCGTCTTGTTTCCGAATATGGAGCCAATTCAATTTTGCAACAGCCTGTTGCAAAATTGGAAAGTTCGCTGCCGCAAAGCGCTTCTTTGGCGAAAATACGGGAGTTGCTTTTACAAATTCCCTGGGGGCATAATATCCTGCTTATGGAAAAGATTAAGGATACGTCCATTCGCCTTTGGTATATAGAGCAAACCCTGGAACAGGGCTGGAGCCGTAATGTGCTTGACCTGATGATCAAAAACAAGGCATATGAGAGACAGGGAGCGGCTACTACTAATTTTCAATATCGTCTGCCTAACCCTCAATCTGATTTAGCCCGCCAGGCTTTAAAAGACCCGTACATCTTCGATTTTCTCACATTGTCGGAACCGTTTCAGGAACGGGAACTGGAAACCGGACTTATCATGCATCTGGAAAAATTTCTGCTCGAACTCGGTCAAGGGTTCGCTTTTGTCGGTCGGCAATACCATTTAGAAGTCAGCGATAAGGACTTTTACATTGACTTGCTCTTCTATCATCTGAAATTACGCTGTTTTGTGGTTATTGAACTCAAAAAAGGCGATTTCAAACCTGAATACGCCGGGAAAATGAACTTTTATTGCTCAGTAGTGGACGATAAGCTCAAACACCAAACCGATCAGCCCACAATAGGGTTGATTCTCTGCCAAACGAAAAACCGAATTTTGGCTGAATATGCCCTGCGTGACATCCTAAAACCTATCGGCGTCTCCGAATACGAACTCACCCGCACCCTGCCGGAAAACCTAAAATCCAGTCTGCCGACAATTGAAGAAATTGAAGCGGAGTTGAGCGATGAGGGTTTAAAGCATGGCAAAAATTGAAAGGCTTATGAAGAAATTATGAAAATGAAATTTATCTCTACATTGGTCCTGGCGGCTTTAGTCAGCACAGCTTGCGGAGTTCCGTTTTTATTGAAGGCGGCCCAAAAAGGAGAAAACGAAAAAATTCAAACCATGTTGGATGACGGAGCCGACATAAATACGGTAGGCACGTTAGGCTATACCGCTTTGATTGAGGCTGCGCAAAATGGACATCCTGATACGGTAAAATTGTTATTAGAAAAAGGAGCTTTGCCCAACCATCAGGCTTTTTACGGGTATACCGCTTTAATGGCAGCGGCGGAAAAGGGAGATAACAAGAGTATAATCCTTTTATTGGATAACGGGGCCAACATGGAACAAAAAGGCAAAAACGGCGCTTGCGCTTTATCCTACGCCATTGAAAACGGGCATCTTGAGACAGTCAAACTGCTGCTGGATAAAGGCGCCGATGCCAATACAACCAATAAGGATCACCTCACGGTTCTAATGCTGGCCAGCAAATCAGGAAATGCCGAGATCGTGAGCCTGCTTTTGGACAAAGGCGCAAACCTGAACATGATGGATCATAATCAACAAACCGCCTTGAGCCTGGCCCAAAAACACGGTCATTTTGCCATAGTGGATTTACTGAAAAAAGCCGGGGCCATGAAGTAGAATTTATTAATGAATAATCTTAACTCTACCGACTTCGCCTGTTTCTATTCGGACTTTAATCCCATGCGTATGAGTTAATGAGCTTGTGAGAATATCTTTTACACAACCTTGTGTCGATTTACCTGAGCGTTGATCCTGTTTTTGCACAATGGAAACAGATATTCCCGGTTTAATGTTTTTTCTATTTTTTCCGTCCATAGTTATTTTTTTGTATATCGGGAATATTGCCCGATAACTATTCCTTTTCCTTTCTATCTACTTGGATTATATTGATCAGAGTTGTTCATTAAAACATTTCCCTCTGATGAAAAATAGTTAGTAAATGTTGGTAACGATTTTATGACAACCCCAAATATACGTTTTTAAGGCTAGAAAATTAATATTTAGTAAGCTCACCCTCCGGCAAGTTTAACATTATAACCTTGCTTTTTAATTTCCTCAACAATTGTATCCCGGTGATCGCCTTGGATAATAATTACTCTATCCTTAACCGTCCCACCGGTACCGTAGCGCTGTTTTAATTTATTGGCCAGCTCCTGCAATTTATTGTCATCCAGCGGGACACCGAAAACAGAGGTGACTGTTTTCCCGCCACGGCCTTTAAGCTCTCGTCTGATTCTGACAATTCCATCGCTTGAGGGTTGTTGTTTCTCGGCTTTTTTCTTTTTACAAGTACATTTAGCTGCCGAAGAACCGCATTCAGGGCAAAAACTTCCCGATTCTGTTGAATAAACTAACCGTGCATTATCCATTAATGATTACCTTTAATAATTTTCAGTAGTGTCCGGTTAGGCCATTGCATAAACGGAACAAGT
>JACRJN010000057.1 GCA_016235675.1 Candidatus Schekmanbacteria bacterium | reverse complement strand
GGGAACAGTTTGGGCCGGCGTCCCCCTGGAACGTTCCTCATTGAATGATAATGAGCGGCGGATTGTGCGGGAATGGGTAAAAAATGGCGCAAAGTGTGATTAGTTTAAGATGTTCCTTCTCGGAATTCCGTACACATTGAAAGCCCGTTTTAAATAACAGTTATGAAGTCAAAAACTTTATACAGCCCCAAACTAGGGGCGCACATGTCGATTGCCAAGGGATTACACCTTGCCTTTGATCTAGGCCGTGAGGTGGGTTGTCAGACTATGCAAATATTTCTGCGCAACGCCAACCAATGGCAGGTTCCCCCGCTTTCAGATACTGAGATAACCACCTTTAAACAGAAGCAAGCAGCCAGCGAAATTGCGCCGGTCTTTGCGTTTTTAACTGATTCCGAATGAGGGAAACGACTAATAACAACCCATATTTGCGATTTTGTATATTAGGCGCAAGCTGGTTTTAGTAAAGTATATCTATTTGAAATACTGTGGTAAATAAAGCTATTTGATATGGATTATTCTTTTGATGAATTATCACGTAAAATAGTCGTTATTATGATATTTATCTATTGAATAACAACATGTTATGGTAATTATAGAGTTATTTATTCGCTTTATAATCTATATTATGGGGAGAGAGGCACTCACAGTTTTTTTAGCAATCAAGGAATATGCTATATGAATGTATTTGATTTGCGTGACCGACTTATTACAGACTACGAAAATTTCATTCAAAGCTTTATCAACATTCAAGACAATCGAATTAAAGAAAAGGTTAACACTGAATTAAGAGAAGGGCTTCTTTGGCCGGAGCCGCTTATTCAGCTTAATCCTTCCTTTGAACCAGGGGAATCAATAGAGGCGCTTATAAACGCCAACATCCTTCATAGTGAATGCCTGAACATCTTCCGCAAAGGCAAAACCCAAATCTTAAAAAGTGGTACTGCTTTACGCTTATACAAACACCAAACAGATGCAATCAAAATCGCTAAGGGGGGGCATAACTATATATTAACTACCGGTACTGGCTCAGGAAAAAGCCTGGCGTACATTATCCCAATTGTGGATTATGTTCTTCGCCATGGTTCCGGTAAAAAAATTAAAGCAATAATTATCTACCCCATGAACGCACTGGCTAACAGTCAAGCCGGCGAACTGGAAAAATTTCTTGGCGCCAAAGGGCTGGTCACTTTTGCCCGCTATACAGGGCAAGAAACTGATGAAGAAAGACAACAGATCATCGCAAACCCTCCCGATATTTTGCTGACAAACTATGTAATGCTGGAACTGATTCTTACCCGCCCGGATGAAACCCCTCTGGTTAACGCTGCCAATGGCCTTCGATATTTGGTGCTGGATGAACTTCATACATATCGGGGACGCCAAGGGGCGGACGTAGCTATGCTGGTACGCAGATGTCGTAACGCCTTTGCTGCCGAACACCTTCAATGTATTGGCACCTCTGCAACTCTTGCCGGTTCCGGTAGTTATAAAGAACAATGTATTGAAGTAGCCCAAGTCGCCTCAAAACTTTTCGGCGCTGACGTTAAGCCGGAACATGTGATCGGCGAAACGCTACGTCGTGTTACTCCCGATAAGGACATCAACAGCCCTGAATTCATCGCACAACTAAGCAATCGCTTACAATTCCCTGACTATAAACCAGCCTTAGATTATTCCTCTTTTATCAATGATCCCCTTTCTGTCTGGATTGAAACAGTATTTGGAATTACTGCTGATGACAGCGGCAGACTTATACGTAGCGCTCCGCGCAGCATCACAGGGCCGGAAGGAGTGGCAAAAAAACTGAGCGAACTCACCAATACCCCATTAGAAACCTGTGCCGAGGCCGTAAAGCAACAGTTTCTTGCCAGTTACCGATGTGAACCGAATTCAGAAAGCGGGTTTCCGGTATTCGCATTCCGTTTGCACCAATTTATCAGTAGAGGGGATACGGTATATGCCTCGCTGGAGTCGGAAGAAGACCGAACCTTAACGGTTAACGGGCAGCGATTTGTCCCCGGCGACCGTAACAAGGTTCTTTTGCCTTTGGTTTTCTGCCGGGAATGTGGGCAGGAATATTATTGCGTGAGTAATAGCTTGGATCAGGAAACCAAGAAATGTGTTTTCGCTCCCAGAGAACTTTCCGATCGTATGAGTAACGAGGAAGGCGAAGCGGGGTTTTTATATTTAAACAATAAAGAACCATGGACAAATCAAATTGATGAATTAGTGCAAAAACTGCCTGATGATTGGTTGGAAGAGCATAAGGGAATGTTGCGTGTTCGAAGAGACCGACAACAATACCTGCCACAACTGATTAAAGTTAATCCGGGAGGGCAAGAAAATAGGGAAGGGATAGAGTGTCACTATCTTACGGCTCCTTTTCGACTTTGTTTAAGCTGCGGGGTTTCCTATGATTTTCACCAGTCATCCGATTTTGCTAAATTGGCCTCCCTTGGCAGTGAAGGGCGAAGTACAGCCACTACAATATTAAGCCTTTCCACTATTCGCTATTTACGTTATGATACCAGCATTGAGCAAAGGGCTCGGAAACTCCTTAGTTTTACTGACAACCGCCAAGACGCCTCTCTACAATCCGGTCATTTTAATGATTTCATTGAAGTCGGCCTGCTGCGTTCTGTTCTCTTAAAAGCCATTGTTAATGCAGGGATTACCGGACTTCGTCATGATGAATTGGTACAACGTGTTTTTGATGCCCTGGATATGCCCTTAAAGTTGTACGCCACTGATCCTGATGTCCGTTTCCAAGCTTTATATGAAACAAATGATGCCCTGCGCTCTGTTTTAGGCTATCGTCTTTACCGCGACCTGAAGCGGGGCTGGAGAATTACAGCTCCCAACTTAGAGCAATGCGGTTTATTGGAGATAAAATACCTTTCCCTGGAAGATGTATGTGCGGCTGAGGATGTTTGGTATAATCTACACCCTGCCCTAACAAGCGCTTCGCCTCAAACACGTCAAGTAATAGCAAAAACCCTGCTGGACTTTATGCGCAGAGAACTTGCCATTAAGGTTGATTACCTAGACAAAGATTACCAAAGCCGAATTCAACAACAGAGTTCACAACGACTTATTCCTCCCTGGGCTATTGATGAAAACGAAAAAATGGAACATGCCGCCATGCTTTTCCCCCGTTCAAGAACTACTCAAGACTACCGCGGAAATGTTTATTTATCCCCGCGGGGGGGATTTGGACAATACCTGCGCCGGTCATCAACTTTTCCAGACTATGGGCAGCGTTTGACATTAGAAGAGACTCAAATTATCTGTAATCAGCTTTTAGAAGCGCTACGGATTGGCGGACTGGTTAAGGTAGTCTTAGACCCTCGCAATGAGGAGGATGTCCCCGGCTATCAATTACCGGCTTCCGCCTTTGTTTGGAATGCAGGCGATGGCATGAGTCCTTTTCATGATCCGATCAGAGTTCCCATGGCATCAAAAACAGGTGGGCATACAAATCCCTTTTTCATAGATTTCTACCGCAAAGTTATTGCCGACGGTAAAGAATTGGAAGCCAGGGAGCACACTGCTCAAGTCGAATATGATTTGCGTATGGACAGGGAAAAACGTTTCCGGGAAGGCAGACTTCCTGTTCTGTACTGTTCGCCCACCATGGAGCTAGGGGTAGATATTGCCGAGCTTAATGTGGTAAACATGCGCAATATGCCTCCCACCCCCGCAAATTATGCCCAGCGCAGCGGACGTGCCGGCAGGAGTGGGCAACCTGCGCTTGTTTTTTCCTATTGCTCTACCTTCAGTTCTCATGACCAATATTTTTTCAAGCGACCTGAACAAATGGTATCGGGAGCAATTACTCCCCCTCAAATTGATTTAACTAATGAAGATTTGATTCGTGCCCATATTCATGCAATCTGGTTGACAGAAACCAAACTTAGCTTGAGAAAATCCCTTAAGGAACTTCTTAGCCTGGAGGGAGAAGAGCCGTCCCTTGAACTGACGGAGGAGGTACGAGATGCTGTTTATGCCGATTTTCCACGACAAAGGGCTTATGTAAGGGCAAAAAAAATATTAACCGGTATGCTAGAAGAACTTAACAGCGCCGACTGGTATAGTGATAATTGGCTTGATGAAGTTCTTACTCAAGTGGGACTACAATTTGATCGCTCCTGTGAACGCTGGCGGGATTTATATAAGGCGGCTAAAAAACAGCTTAATCTTCAACACCGCATCAGTGTCGATGTAAGCAAAAGTATCGAAGAAAGAAATAAGGCCAGACGTTTGCGCAAGGAAGCGGAATCTCAAATCGATCTGCTTATTGAGACTAAAGACATCGTCAAGGCGGATTTTTATAGCTATCGTTATTTTGCCAGCGAGGGATTTTTGCCCGGATACAATTTCCCCCGTTTGCCTTTATCAGCTTATATTCCGGGAAGACGTCAAAAAACCGGAAACGATGAGTTCCTTTCACGTCCCAGATTTTTAGCAATTTCCGAATTCGGCCCTCGGACTATTATCTATCATGAAGGTTCCCGTTATCGCATTAACCGGGTATTACTCTCCTTTGACGTGCAACAAGATGGGCCGGATTTGCTTACCACTTCTGCTAAACAATGTGATTCCTGCGGCTACCTCCATCCCATTTTACAAGGCAATGGTTTGGATTTGTGCGAACGTTGCGGGAAGGAATTGGAAAGCACCCTTTATGATTTATTTCGCTTAAAAAATGTTTCTACTGCCAGGGTAGACAAAATCAATTCGGATGAAGAAGAGCGTATGCGTTTAGGTTATGAGTTAAAAACCGGAATCCGTTTTGTGGAGCATGGCGTTCGTTCCTGTCACACGGCAAAACTAGAACTTAATGGAACGTCTCTAGCCACTATTATTTACGGACAAGCCGCTACCCTTTGGCGCATCAATCTTGGTTGGATGCGTCGGGCTAACAAAAATCAGTACGGGTTTGTCCTTGATACTGAACGCGGTTATTGGGCTAAAAATTCTCAGGACGAAGAGGATGATACCCAAGACCCTCTTTCTGCCCAAACCAAACGGGTAATTCCCTATGTGGAAGACCGCAGAAACTGCCTGCTTTTTGAACCGGACAGCAATTTTATACCTGAAGAAATGGCTTCATTGCAGGCCGCTTTGAAAAACGCCATCCAAATTAAATATCAGTTGGAGGAATCAGAACTGGCGGTGGAGCCGCTACCTTCCCGTGATAACAGGCAGTTATTGCTTTTTTACGAAGCTGCCGAAGGAGGCGCCGGGGTATTGCGAAGAATAGTTGACGATCCTGCCGCCATGGGAGAGATTGCCCGGAAGGCCATGGAACTATGCCATTTCGATCCCGATACGGGTGAAGATAAACACAAGGCATTGCGATCCCGCGAAAATTGCGAAGCAGCGTGCTATGACTGCCTTATGTGCTATACCAACCAGGCAGATCACCTTATGCTTGACAGGCATAGAATTAAAGGCATACTGCAACAATTAACACAAGCTCAGGTAAAACTATCTCCGACTAATGTGCCGCGTTCTGAACACTTAACTCAGTTGATGCGGCAGTGCCAATCCGATTTGGAACGCCGCTGGTTGCAATTTCTTGAAGATAATGGGTTGAATTTGCCATCCAAAGCTCAGTGTCTCATCAAAACTTGTAATACCCGACCGGACTTTCTCTATGAAAACAGTCAGACAGCAATCTATATTGACGGCCCGCATCATGAATATCAGGATCGGCAAAAACGGGATGCTTGTCTAACAGAAAACATGGAAGACTGTGGCTATCTTGTGGTAAGATTTAAACATTCCGACAACTGGAAAGAAATAATTGCACTACATCAAAATATCTTTGGGAGTGTAAAGTGAATTTTGCCGTCGGCTCACTGGTTAAAGCCCGCAACCGGGAATGGGTGGTTTTGCCTGAATCGGAAAATGACTTATTAGTATTGCGGCCATTGGGAGGAACCGAGGACGAAATCATCGGCATCTATCTGCCGTTAGAAACAGTTGTCCCGGCTCAATTTGAATTACCCGATCCCAACCAAACAGGCGACTACCGGTCCTGCCGGTTACTCAGGGATGCAGTACGGTTGGGAACCCGTTCCTGCGTCGGCCCTTTTAGGTCATTTGCCCGCATCGCGGTCAATCCCCGGCCATACCAGTTGGTTCCGCTTCTAATGGCGTTAAAACTTGATCCGGTGAGATTGTTAATTGCCGATGACGTTGGAATCGGAAAAACCATTGAGGCCTGTCTTGTAGCCCGTGAATTGCTGGACAGGGGAGAAGTAAAGCGTTTAGCTGTTTTGTGCCCGCCTCATTTAGCGGAACAATGGCAAGCGGAACTGAAACAAAAATTTCACATTAATGCCGAATTGGTACTTCCCGGCACCGCCAGTCGCCTGGAAAAAAATTGCAGCTCTGTTGAATCAATTTTTGATGTTTATCAGCATGTGATAGTATCCATGGATTTTATTAAATCAGATCGGCGCAGGGACGATTTTGTGCGGGCTTGCCCGGAACTGGTTATAGTTGATGAAGCGCATACCTGCGCTTATGGTTTTGAAACCCATGGCGGGAGGCATCAACGGCATCAAGTATTATGCCGGTTGGCAAATAAAGCCGATCAACATCTCATTCTGGTAACCGCCACCCCACATAGTGGTAAAGAGGAAGCATTCCGCTCGCTGTTAAAATTTTTAAACCCTGATTTTACGGAGCTTCCCCAGGATTTGACCGGCCCCGCCAACGAGCGCCACCGCCGCAATCTGGCTGCCCACTTTGTACAAAGACGGCGGGCGGACATAAAACATTTTATGCAAACCAACACCCCGTTTCCAAACCGGGAAGAGGCTGAGGACACCTATCCGCTTTCCACCGACTACCGGCGTTTTATTGAGAATATTGTCAAATACACACAGGAACTGGTTTCTGATCCGGGTAATAACCATTACCGTCAGCGCATTCGCTGGTGGTCGGCGCTGGCCTTGTTGCGTGCGATAGCTTCCAGCCCTGCCGCAGCGGTAGAAACGTTACATAACCGATCCCAGGTTGATACGGCGGAAGATGTTGCACAAGCCGATGAAATAGGTCGGCAAACAGTGCTGGATATAGTAAGTTCAGAGCATACCGAGGGCGTTGACTCCGCTCCCGGCGCAAATCTGGGAGGAGAAAGCGAAGCAGATCAAAAAAATCACCGGCAGCTTAAGGAATTGGCAAGACAAGCGGAAAAATTAAAGGGAGAGAAGGACAACAAAATAATCAAAGCCATAGCCTTGGCAAAAAATTTCCTGGCGGATGGATACAGCCCCATTCTTTTCTGCCGTTTTATTCAAACCGCCGAATATGTTGCCCAACAACTCAGAGAGTCTTTGCCCAATAACATTCAGGTTGCCGCCATAACTGGATTGCTGCCGCCAAGCGAGCGTGAATTGCGGATATTGGAATTGGCCAAAGCGCCGCAGAAAGTTTTGGTCTGCACCGATTGCCTTAGCGAAGGCATTAACCTTCAGGAACATTTTGACGCCGTTATTCATTACGATTTGTCCTGGAATCCTACCCGGCATGAGCAAAGGGAAGGTCGGGTTGACCGTTTTGGGCAAAGAAGAACGACTGTGAGAGTATTGACTTATTACGGTATAGATAACCCCATTGATGGTATAATCCTGGATGTTTTGATCAAAAAACACAAGAAAATACGCAGTTCTCTGGGCATCTCCGTCAATGTCCCGGTTGATACCGATTCGGTAATTGAAGCTATTTTTGAAGGCTTATTATTACGTGAGCGTACCCCTGCCACCAGCCATCAACCATTGTTGCCCGGTCTGGAAGAATACTTCAAGCCCAAGAAAGAAGACTTACATGCCAAATGGGACAATGCCGCAGATAAAGAAAAACGTTCCCGCACCATGTTTGCCCAGGAATCTATAAAGGTGGAAGAAGTAGCCAGGGAATTGGAAGAAGCCACAACAGCTATCGGCTCCGTTCAGGATGTAGTCTGGTTTACTCAGCAAGCCTTAAAAGCCCACAAAGCGGTAATCAGTGAAAAAAATGGTTATTGGCAATTTGACCTCAAAGAAACGCCTCGTTCTCTTAAAGATATTATGGGTAATCCTGAAAGCTTCAACGCCCAATTTTGCTACCCGCCCGGTAAAGAGATGATTTACTTAAACCGTACCCATCCCATAGTGGAAGGGCTGACCTCTTATATTATGGACACCGCCCTTGATCCGCAAACAGAAGGAGCGGCCAAGCGCACGGGGCTTATCCGCACTCAAGCGGTTACCCGGCGCACAACGTTGCTTATCTTGCGCTTTCGCTACGACATAATTACCCGACGTGAAAGTGAAACGCTAACCCAACTGGCCGAAGAATGTCAAATGCTGGCCTTCGAGGGAGCGCCCGCCAATGCCCAGTGGCTGGACAAACCCCATACCGAGATTCTTTTGCAGGCAACTCCTGCCGGTAATGTATTACCCGAACAGGCTTCTGCTTTTACTAAAAAAGTTATTGAGGGAGTAGATTTTTTACGTCACCGTATTGTACAAGAAGCCGAAAACCGGGCTCAATATCTAGCGGATGCCCACCAGCGGGTGCGCACCGCCGCTCGGATGAAAGGAATCAGCTATCAGGTAACCCCGCAGCTTCCCGCCGACATATTGGGCATTTTTGTCTATTTACCCTTTAGCCAGGATGAGCGGTTATGAAAAACGAATTGTTTAGTACCGTGCAAAGCGAGGGTGGACTGCTGCCGGTTGATTTTTTTACAGCGTATCTTAAACAACGACCGCAGCCTAAAAGGACTTGATCCCGCCTCTTATCACCTGGCGGAAAACGAGCGTTTGAATGAAGCCGCTAGCCGGGCATGGAGCCGAGTTGCGGGAGCCTGGAAAACTTTCCGTTCCGCCGCCGACAAATTGCCGGAAACTGATCCCGGCACAAGCTTAACTCGTGAACGCTGGTTATTAATCCTGTTCCAGGAACTGGGCTATGGTCGCTTGATTTCCGCAAAAGCGCAAGAAATAGCCGGTAAAAGTTATCCCATATCACATTTTTGGCACGATACCCCTATCCACCTGGTTGGACTTAATGTCAAGATGGACAGACGCACCGCCAATATAGCCGGGGCTGCCCGCATGAGTCCCCACAGCATGATGCAGGAATTCTTGAATCGCAGCGAAAAGCATATGTGGGGATTTGTATCCAACGGATTGAAATTAAGGATACTAAGAGATAATTTAAGCCTCACCCGCCAGGCATATATAGAATTTGATTTAGCGGGTATGATGGATGGCGAGATATATTCCGACTTTGCGCTATTGTGGATGCTTTGCCATCAATCGCGGGTGGAGGCGGAAAAAACGGAAGACTGCTGGCTGGAGCGCTGGACTCAGGAGGCTTATAAGCAAGGCATTCCTGCCTTGGATCGTTTACGCACTGGCGTGGAAAAAGCTATTGAAGCCCTGGGAAAAGGATTTCTGGCATACCCGGCCAACAGTAATCTGCGGGAAAAATTGTGCTTCGGCGAGCTTGATAAACAAGATTATTATCGCCAGATATTAAGATTAGTCTATCGCTTACTCTTTCTTTTTGTGGCGGAAGACCGCAAGCTCCTGCTTGATCCCAAAGTAGATAAAACCGCCTGTAACCGTTATAACCAATTTTACTCCATTACACGTATCAGGCAATTATCAGGGAAAATCAGAGGCAGCAAACATGCGGATATTTACAGTGGACTAAAGATAGTAATGGATAAACTGGGCGCTAACGAAGGCTGCCCGGAATTGGGGCTTCCTCCCCTGGGTAGTTTCCTCTGGTCTGAAAAAGCGATTTCCGCCATCGCCGATTGCGGTATTTCAAATCATGATTTTTTGCTGGCCGTTCGGTCTTTGGAGTTTATAGAAGAATCCGGGAAAAAGCGGCAGGTGGATTATAAAAACTTAGGGGCGGAGGAATTGGGCAGTATTTATGAATCCTTGCTGGAACTACATCCCAAACTGGATATAAACGCAGGACGGTTTGAATTAGACAGCGCCTCAGGTCATGAGCGCAAGACCACCGGCAGTTATTATACGCCTACCAGCCTGATCAAATGCCTGCTGGATTCGGCTTTGGAACCGGTACTGAACGAAGCCGCCCGCCAGACTAATCCCGAAAAAGCCGTTTTGTCCCTCAAAATTTGCGATCCGGCTTGCGGCAGCGGGCATTTTTTAATTGCAGCAGCCCACCGTATAGCTAAAAGATTGGCCAGTATTAGCACCGGCGATGAGGAACCTTCCCCAGAGGCGACCAGGAAAGCGCTTCGGGATGTAATCAGCCATTGCATCTATGGGGTGGACAGCAACTCCATGGCGGTGGAACTGTGTAAAGTCAACCTGTGGCTGGAATCGCTGGAACCAGGCAAGCCCCTTTCCTTTCTCGACCATAAAGTCCGCTGCGGAAACAGCTTATTGGGCACCACGCCTGCTTTGCTTACAAAAGGCATCCCCGATGAAGCCTTTGAACCCATAACCGGAGATGATAAAAAAATCTGCCAGGCCGACAAAAAACGAAATAAAGACGAAAGAGTCAAAAAACAAACATCTTTATGGACATACATGCCCTGGGATCAACTCGGCAACCTGACAACGGCTATGACATACTTGGACGATATTTCCGATGATACCATAGAAGGCGTTCAGCAAAAGCAAAAGCGTTATGAAGAATTGGTTCATTCATCCAATTATCTTTCCGGCCACTTGTTGGCCGATGCTTGGTGCGCCGCTTTTGTCTGGCTGAAGGTTAATAATGCTATCTCTATTACCGAAGATGTTTTTAGGCGGATAGAAAGAAGTCCCCACTCTATATCCCCCCAGATGCAAGAGGAAATAAAAAATATTGCCCGGCAATATCAATTCTTCCATTGGCATTTGGAATTTCCCGATGTCTTTCGGGTATCGGGCAAAGATAAACAGGCGGACAATAAACAAACCGGCTGGTGCGGCGGGTTTAACGTGGTATTGGGCAATCCGCCCTGGGAGCGGATTAAATTACAGGAAAAAGAGTGGTTTTCCGATATAAGGCCGGATATTGCCGAAGCCTCAAACGCCGCTGTTCGCAGGCGCATGATTGAAGCTCTCCGGGAAGAAGACCCTGCCATTTACAATGCCTTTTTAGAAGGCAAACGCAAGGCCGAAGGGGAAAGCCATTTAGTGCGCAGCTCTGATTGCTACCCCTTGTGTGGACGGGGCGATGTCAACACCTATGCCATTTTTGCCGAGCTAAAACGCAATCTGATTAGCCCCAACGGACGGGTGGGTTGCATTGTCCCTTCCGGCATTGCCACCGACGATACTACTAAATTCTTCTTCCAAAGCCTGATGGATAACCGGTCATTAGTCAGCCTTTATGATTTTGAAAACCGGGAAGGAATTTTCCCCGGCGTACATCGTAGCTATAAATTTTGTTTGTTAACAATGTCCGGTTTTGTCTGTCCCGAAAAATTCCCTCTCCCGCTGGAAGAGGGAAAAATATTAAAAAAACCGGCACTGGGGGCGGAATTTGCCTTTTTTCTCCATCGCACGGAACAATTGCGGGAGGAAGAGCGCCGTTTTATTCTTTCTGCCGAAGACATCGCCCTGCTTAATCCCAACACCCACACCTGCCCAATATTCCGAAGTAAAAAGGATGCGGAAATTACCAAGCAAATCTATAAAAAATGTCCGGTATTGATTGACGAAAATAAAGAAGACGGCAATCCCTGGGGCATATCATTTTTACGTATGCTTGATATGTCTAACGACTCCCACCTGTTTCGCACCCGTGAGCAGTTAGAGGTGGCGGGCTTTGTCCTGGATGAGGGAGGAAATTTTGTAAAAGACAACGAACGATACTTGCGGCTTTATGAGGCCAAGATGATGCACCAATTTGATCATCGCTTTGCTACTTATGAGGGGCAAAGCAAAGAGCAAATCCATAATGGTCAGTGTCGGGATTTTTCCGAGAACGAGCGTATTAACCCAACCGCCGTGACATCTCCCCGCTATTGGGCGCCGGAAGCCAATGTCTTGCAAATTATCCATGACCGGGAATATAGTGGAAAATGGTTTGTGGGCTTTCGGGACATAACCAATACAACAAATGAACGGACGGCAATTTTTTCCGTTTTGCCGTGGACTGGCGCAGGACACAATGCCCCATTAATCTTTATTGACAATACAACAAAAAACGTTTTGTGTTTTTTAAACAATATTAATTCACTTTGTTTTGATTATGTGGCACGTCAAAAAGTTGGAGGCACTCATTTAACGTATTTTATTTTAAAACAACTACCCCTTTTTTTGCCGCAACGCTATCAAAAAACATTATTTTCTAATCAACCATTAGCGGACTTTATTGCCGCCAGGTCTCTTGAACTAACCTACACCGCCTGGGACTTACAACCCTTCGCCAAAGACTGCGACTACGACGGCCCGCCCTTTATCTGGAACGAAGAACGCCGCTTCTTAATCCGCTGCGAACTGGACGCCCTTTATTTTCACCTCTACGGCATTCAAAGAGACGATGTGGACTATATCATGGAAACCTTCCCCATCGTCAAACGCAAAGACGAAGCCAAATACGGCGAATACCGCACCAAACGTATTGTTATGGAAATCTACGACGCCATGCAGCAAGCCATAGCAACCGGCGCCGAATACCAAACCCTGCTTAATCCACTGCCCGCCGATCTATCTGTTGCCCATCCGCCGCGTCAAGTTATGGATAATTTGGCAGCTTTTGCATATCCGCACACTGAGTTGGAAAAGCTTTTATGTGCTGTTACCCTTGAATTAGTCCACGCTACTCCTGACATGTCAATGGATTTCTATCTGGATGCGCTTATTTTTGCTACCAATCCTCAAAACTATGAAGGATTGCTTTCTCCCAAAGATAAAGTTGAATTAAAAGGAATCGTTCCAAAATATCCACAAACATTATTTCCATGCCAATCCCAAGGGATTGGCTGGAAGCAGATACGCAATCACTTGCGAATTGTGCAGGCCATCACAATAAGTAATAAAAAAGAAGGGCAGATATTATCTGTCGGCCCCTCTTCCCAAGCAGTAAGAAACGATCTCCCTAAGGGATTTGAACCCATTATACCCTATGCTCTTAAAGCAGCTAAAGAATTGCAAGCCTTTTTTAGCGGCAAAGCTGCGGGTAATAATTTACTTGCGGCGATTGGCCAGCAATTTCTAAAAGAGCGGACAAAGGCTGCATAAGTTAGGAGAAGCCGATGGATTTCGATAACATTAAACTATCAATCAATGCCACGGAACCAAAGTTGTGGGTAAGCCGGCTTCTTTTGTTTGCTTCCATAAAACCCGTTGAACTTCTTCGGGAAATATCGCTTCAGCGAGGGCTTAACATTATCTGGGGTGTGGATGAAGATGATGCTTCCGATGATTTGGCTATTGTGCTCGGACATGGGGTAGGTAAAACCGGCTTCTGTCGTTTGCTGCGTTATTGTCTGGGGGAATCAACTTTCGGTACAGAAAGTACGCGAGAGCAGATACGATTAACTTTCCCTCATGGTTATGTTGCCGCTCAAATTCATGTTTGCGGAGAGCAATGGGCAGTAGCCCGACCTATAGGGCATAGAGGGCACTCTTATGCCGCTAAAGAAGTGAGCATTGAAGAACTATTAGAAAACCGCCCCAGCATTGATTCGTATCATAAATTTCAAACTATATTGGGAAACAATTTGTTGAATGATTTACCTGTTGGTACAGTAAGCGGAACCGATCAACCAATTAAGTGGGAAAATCTTTTAGCTTGGTGTACCCGCGACCAGGAAGCCCGCTATCAAAATATCTGGCAATGGCGTTCTCCTCGAAGTGATGCGGAAACTCCTACTTTTGACAGACCCAAAGCAGACAGTTTCTTTCTTATGCGAACAGTCCTTGGTTTATTAACCGGAGAAGAGGCCAGTATTGCAGAAAACTTAAGGGAAATTAATACACGGATTGTCCAAGCTAAAGAAGAAATTGATGAGAAGCAGAAGGCTCCAGAGTATTTATGCCAGCGGTACACCCAAAAATTAAAAGGGATTTTAAATATTGCTCCTGCTGCAACAGTATCTTTTGAACCTGATAACCTATTTGGAATTCCTCAATTGGTTAAGAATGAAGAAACCTGGCTGATTAGCGAAATTAACGGGTTTGATAAAGAAATCGCTGCCCTAGATACACAAATTGCTGATATTTCAGCAATAATTAATGAATTAAATGATGGAGTTAATCATTGGAGTAGTTTGCTTCGGCTAGCAGAAATAAGTTCTGATGTATTAAATGAAAATCAGGAAGAGCGAAAATCCGAACGTAAATTTTTAGAAGAGACTATTAAAAACAAAACTTGCCGCCATGCACAAATAAAATTAGAAGATTGTAATTATGTTAATAAGTATTTAAATTCTCGAAATATTCAAGAACAATATGATTCAAGAGAAGAAAAAAAACTGATTGAAAATCGTCAGGTGGATATTCCAAAGCTTAAAACTGAAATTGACCGATACAAAACCGATTTGGGCGTGCACCAAAAACAAAGACAAAAGTTGCTCTTTACAAAGTATGATTTTGAACATAAACGTGAAGCATTTAAAGAACGGAAAAGAAAATTAAACAGCACATACCAAGAGCTAATTTCATGGAAGGCTGTTTTGGATGGAACACAACCGGATTTGGCGTTGTCTCAACTTGCTGATAAATTAAACCAACTGAACCAAGAAAAACAAACAATTGAAGAGCAATTAAATAATCTTCTTCAAGCCCATGATGAACACTTGGATAATTTAAGAAAGATATTTGATTGTGTTGTCAAAATGAGCTTATCCGAAAAGTTTAAAGGGTTAATTACTTTTAAGCAAGGTGAATTGGATTTTCAGATCGTCCATGGGAAGACTATGGCGGGCGAAGCCATCGAAACGTTGAAAATCTTGCTGGCAGATATAACCGCTGTGATTCTTGGCATGTCCGGGAGCGGTTATCACCCCAGCTTTTTATTACACGATAGCCCCCGTGAAGCCGACCTCGGCGCCCGAATCTATAGTAATTTCCTACGTTTTATAGAAAAATTGCATATCTCTTGCGGCGGCTCGGATAAAGCGTCATTTCAGTACATCGTTACTACCACAACGCCACCCCCGCCTGCATTGCAGACTGAGGAATTTGTAAAATTAAAACTTAATGCTCGTAATGAAGCCGATATGCTGTTTTGTAGAAATATCGGTCTTATGAATAAAGAAGGCTCAGATAGTCAGCAATTATCATTAGGCAACTTATAACGTGTGGATATTAATTTGTGCTTGTCTTTTATGGTTTTGATGCAATAATAAAAAATGCTCTCTTAAGTTTCTAATTTCCCCCACATCACAGCTTGTTCTTTCCACACAACCGTTTTTAGTGTCATGCGAAGCACGTGTTCCTTTAAGTTATCTTTTTGCTTCCCAGTTAGGATTTCCTCCTGAATTTCCGCAGCCAATAACGTCAAATTCATAATCTGGCTAACCCTGGCACGGGACAATCCAGACAAGCGTGCGATGTCGGCGTAATCGTGGACTGTGCCTTGGTCAAGCAAGTCCTGCAAATGGTGGGCAAGCGCCAGCAGGCGGGTGATATGGGGGAGTTTGTTG
>JACRJN010000056.1 GCA_016235675.1 Candidatus Schekmanbacteria bacterium | reverse complement strand
GCCCCCCCGTGTGAGCCGCAGACTATGATATCCCCTTGGTAACATTCCTCCATAAAGCTTGCGGAATCCATGGCAATGATACGGCGCCGCTTTCCAAGCAGGATTGTCTTGGCCATTTCACCACCTCATGACAATAGCGCCCACGGAAAATCCGGCGCCTTGCCCCGCAAAGACCACGATATCTCCCTCTTTTATCTTTTTCATCCGAACGGCCTCATCAAGATTCACGAATATGTTGGCTGAGGTCATGTTCCCATACCTGGAATAGGTCAGATGGGTCTTTTCAGGGGGAATGTCGAGTTTTTCTATCCATTTGCCCGCCAATGGGGTTATGTTCTGGTGGGTGATGAGGAAGTCGATATCGGAGAGAGACATTCCTGCTTTTTCGAGGGCTTTTTGAACGGTGGCAGGGACGGAATCAATGAGATAGTTCATGATGGATTGTGATGGATTGTCAAAATCTCCAATGTAAAAATATAGTTTTTCCACGCAAGGATCATGGAATTGTCTTTCGCCCGCATATTTTTTCGGCCTTTTAACTTTAGCGCCGCAATAATTAAAATACTCCCCTTTTGTTTGAATATCAAAGGAAAGAATCCCTTTTTCCTTGTCATCCGCCAGCGCCATGACGAAAGCGCCCGCCCCGTCCCCTAAAACCACAAAGGAAGCAGGATCGGTTGGGTCGGCGATTCTCGAAAGATGGCTTGAGCCGGTCAGTAGAATGTATTGATAATGTTTAAGTTCAATAAACTGGGCTGCTATCATGATTTCAGGAATGGCGCTGGCACAGGCCATGTTAACATCAAAGGCAGCCGCATTTTTTGCCCCGATCCTGTGCTGCAGGGCATTGGAATTGGGAGCTACAATTTGCGTCGGCATGCCTGTTCCGCTGATAATAAGATCGACGTCATCCGGCTTGATTCCCGCGTTTTTTATGGCTTTTTTCGCCGCATGGGCCTCCATGTCCGTGACGGTTTCGTTTTCCCCCATGACCCTGTGTTCACTCACTCCGAAATAGTCAATCTTTTCCGGAGACGCGCCTTTTTTAACAAAATCTTCCGTCGTCTCCACCTTCTCCGGCAGATAACTTCCAGTGCCGGTTATCTTTACGTTTAAAATTTTTGGAGGGCGTATCATCATAGCTGATCTTTACCCATATCTTTTTTGAGATGCGGGATTCAGGGTTTTTCTTTTAAAAGCCCAAAGGGCTTGGACATGATAGCCAAGGGCAACGCCCTAAGGTTTGTACACAAGTCCACGCTGCCACAAATTAAATGTTTTGAATTTCCTTTCACAATTCCCTGGAAGGGATAAATATATCAGCCCAGGGTTGCAATACTTCGACTTTTGAGTATTGCTACCCTGGGTCACATCCGTCATTATTTTTTACCCCGGAGGGGTTACATAAATTCGCAACCGGCTATTTACAACCAAGGTTATGTATCCCCTCCGGGGAATTTTTTTTGGATACTGGTTCCCAGGGTAGGCTATCGCCAACCGCTGGGCTAGCATATTTAACCCCTTCGGGGTAGAATTGAAAATTTTTTTATCTAAAAAATAGGTAAAACAAAATTTATTGAAAAATCAAGGTCATTATATTAAAGTTGACTACCGTTAACAATTTATTTTTTTATTGCCCATAATACTTCTACAAGGAGAAAATATGCGACTAAGAAACAAAACCGCCCTTATCACCGGAGGGGGGAGGGGGCTGGGTAAGGCCATTGCCTTGAGGTTCGCTGAAGAAGGGGCCGATATAGCCATCTGCTCCAGGTCTCTCAAGGAGTTGAAGGAAGTTGCCGCGGAAATAGAAAAGCTGGGCCGGCGGGTACTGCTCTTGAAGGTGGATGTCTCCGAGGAAAGGCAGGTAAAGAAATTCATCGAATCTGCCATGAAAAAGTTTGGCCAAATTGATATTTTGATCAATAACGCGGGAAAATGCTCCTTTGTCCCGGTTATAGAAATGTCTTATGATGATTGGGCAACAATAATCAATACAAATTTAAATAGTGCGTTTTTATTTTCAAAAGCGGTCTTGCCCCATATGATTAAAAGACGCTATGGAAAAATTATCAATATCTCTTCCATTGCCGGACTAAAAGCGTCTGCTTTAATAGCCGCTTATTGCGCATCCAAGGCTGGTCTTATTTCATTAACTCAAAGTCTTGCCGCCGAGGTTGGGTCTATGGGCGTTTATGTCAACGCCGTAGTCCCCGGTTCTGTTGAAACCAAGATGTTAGAGGAAGTGTTATCCAAGGGGGCCGTTAAAATGGGCATGTCCGATGAAGAAGCTTTTAAAAACCTGCTATCCAATAGTACGGCTCTACGACGATTAGCCACGGCATTGGAAGTTGCTAATGCGGTACTATTCCTGGCTAGTGAGGAATCTTCCGGAATTACAGGAGAAACTATAACCGTGAGCGCAGGGCAAAAATTTTTGTAGTAGATTAAATACCTATTTGCCAAACCTTAAAACCTATACCTGACGTCAACCAGACAGTTTATCCCTTCCCGCGGGTAATCCGTTGCTACAGTGCCAACGGCGGCCGGGTCGAAATAGCTTTCATCAAGGAGGTTGTGTATGGCCGCCCTGATCTCCATGGCCTTATAAAAATTCTTGAATATCAAGGCAATATCCAGGACTTCATAACCAGCCAGGTCCGTCCTGGCGTCTGTATTCACGCGGGGACGGGGACCCACCACCAAAAGATTTGAATTGAAATTGACATATTTGCCCAGTCCGATATTCACCCCGATATTCCCCTTGTGGGTCGACACATCGGGCAGCCGGTCCCCGGTAACCGAGTCGCGGGGGTCTTGCCAGGTATAATTGACATACCCATAACCGAGGTCCTGGTAGTTGGCCTTGAACTCCGGGTAGTGTAATATTTTTTGTGTAAATTTATGAGGGGGTAGAAAAAAAGGCGCATTCACCTTAATATTGGATTTTTAAAGGCTTAAGTTTAACAACCCCTAAAAGGAGGAATGCGCCATGATTGAGCTGAAGGTCAATG
>JACRJN010000055.1 GCA_016235675.1 Candidatus Schekmanbacteria bacterium | reverse complement strand
CCCCAAAAGGCGAATAATAACGCCCAGGGAGCGGCTATAAATTTCCGGTAGATGACAAACAACAGCCAAAAGGATATTAACGGGAACAGGAAATGGGAGATAAATAAATAAACGTCCGGATTGGAGAAGCAGAGCCACTTTAGAATTATCCCCTGCGTTATCAGTGAAAGCGCCGGGAAAAAGGTAAATTGACTTAAACCCGGATTCACCATGGGGGCGGCTGGTAGGGGCGTTGCCCAGGAAAACCGGTTTAAAAACGGTAAATAACAATAGACCTCCTCAAAGGTCAGAGGGCTTGTGTTTATAACCGGATAGAGATGCGGCCAGGTTTTCGATCCCAGGAGTAAAATATCCTTGGCGGAAAAAACCGCAATCAGCAGCAGAGAGAACAGGATATAGTATTTTCGTTCCATATAGTTTTATTTTCCCCTGGGAGTATGGCCTTTAGTCCCGTCCCGGCGCACGTTCATCCTATACGACGCTGACGAGGCTAAAGCCTCTACTCCGGCAGCACAGGCTTCCAACCTGTGATGCACAGGCAAAATGCCTGTGCTACCGGATGTAAGGCTTCTCCAGACATCACATTTTTTGGTGCATACCGCATCAATCTGAAAAGAAGCCAGCATTTTTTTATATTCCCCAATTTCCACATCTCTGCCCAGCAACTCCGGGGAAACAAGGCATAATTTAAAATGTTTCGCCAGTAAATTATAGGCCGATTCGGTCAGAGGCATAATGCTAAAGCAATCAATCCACACCCAATCAATCTTTCCAGCCAGCGCTAAGGCAGTCTCGATACTCTCGTATTCAGAAAACCGTACCGCAATGCGTCTTTCCCCCTGATTCAGCATTTTGACCAGGGCGGGAAAGGATAAGTCCAGAAAGAAATAGTCCTCAATGCCCCGATTTCTCACCAATTCTTGCACACGATATTCAATTCCTTCCTCTTTAATATTGAGGATCAAAGTCTTATGCCGATAATGCTTAAGCCATTCCTCAAAATCCACCCCGTCGGCGAACGGTTCATGGTGAAGTATCAGGCGATTACCGCGGCTGCGCAAATCAATTTCCACCCCGTATTCCGCCGGAGTCTCGTCTAATTCTGATATTGTGTTCCTGCGATGAGCGATAAGCTGCATAACAAATAATCCCAGTAGATTCTCCCAGAAAATAGTATCCATCACCATCCAGTCATTGCGAGCGGAGCGAAGCAATCTCATGATGGCAGCGGACGCCGAGATTGCTTCGCTCCCTCCGGTCGCTCGCAATGACCATAAACGGTATAATTGAAATTTCCAAGTCCCTAAGACTGCCTCGTAATGACAATTCTGCTATCTGATAGTCTTCCCGGCATGAAACAGATAATATTTTACGAAGAACGACCAGGGCACATTAGCGTGTGCCCTGATGTTCAGCATCGATTCGGTAGCAGTCCAGATAAACCGATAAGCAAAGTTATCGGGATATTTAATCAGATTTTTTATCAAAGGTCGTAAAGCGGGAAATCTGATCGCCAGATGAGAAAAGCGGGAAAGCTTCAATATCAAATGTCCCTCTTCATCGACACGATAATTCTGGAAATAGCATAAATTTCTGGAACCCAAGGCCAAATCCTTAATTTCATTTTCATTGTCCAGGGTTTGGACAATATTTTTTTTCAGCACTTCAGGAAGTTCTCTGGCTCCCACATCCTCTTTTCTATATTGACCGATTTTTATGCCGTAATCGGTAATATCCAGACCGGGAAAGGGCTTGAAAATGCACACCCCATGAACGCTGTTTTTAGCGGATATTTTTTTTGCCATCTCAATCGTTTCCCAGGCCAAATCCAAAGTTTCCCCCGGCAGCCCCAGCATCATAGCCATGGAATAGCGGATATTATATTTTTTGAGGATATTCGTTCCCCTGATCAAATCCTCGTTGGTGATCTTTTTGTTGAGAATGGTGTTGCGGAATTCTTCGTTGCCTGTTTCCAGCCCGAACCTCACCAATTTACAATAACCATTATCCTGAAGCGCTTTGCCTACATCTTCGTCTATTTCCGTGATCACCGCATTTATGGTAAAAGGGACTTTAATTTTTTCCTTATAGACTTTGAGAAAATCCAGAATCCATTTTTTGTTATAAGTCAGGGTGCTGTCGTTAAAGAAAAAAAATGTCGTTTTATATTTATCCCTTAACATGCTAAGCTCTTCCATGACCTTTTCCACGCTTCTTAATTTGCAATAGCCAGAGCTTCCTTCCGCCTGATAAATCTTGCGGTAACCGTGATTAAAGCAGTAGCTGCACAGATAGGGGCACCCGCGGCCTACCAGCACCTGCATAAAGGGCATGATCTTGAAATAGCTGTCGTAGTCCAGATATATATCCCGATCGTCGAATGGCAGTTCATCCAGATTCATCGCCCATCGGCGCATTTTATTCTTATAGATTTTATTGCCTGCCTTAACCCATAAATTGGAGATTTGGGTATAATCGCTTTTAGTATCAAGACAATTGCATAACTCGTCTAAAGGCTCCTCCCCTTCCCCCCGGCAGATAATGTCCACATCGGAATGTTCCAGGATTTGCGGCAGAAAGGTAATGTCGTACCCGCCGGCGATTATCGGCGTCCTGATCCCGGCCTTCTTTATGGCATGGGCGCAGGCCAGCATATGATTTCTGTAAGGCGTCAGGACGGAAAAAGCGATTAGATCAGGTTTATTTTGTTTGATATGCCTGACAACCTTTTCCTCGTTCCCAATGACCAGATTTACCTTATGCCCTTTGGATTTCAAATAACCGCTCAGCCGGGTGATGCTTTGAATGGGGAAGTAAAATTCCTGGGCAAACAGTACGTTAGCCATTTTTAATTAATCCTCCGTTATCAGGCGCGACCGCCGCTAAAAGATAATACCTGGCCGTGGCCGCCATAATCACCAAAAGGGTTGTGGCGGCAAGATACAGTCCCAGCCAAAGAGATTTGGGTCTGAATTCCAGCCAAAGCAGGTGCTTGCCTTTTTCGATCACCACCACCTTGAAAGCCAGATCAGCGCGGTAGACCTTGCCGGGTTTGCCGTCGATCAGTGCGATCCAGTCCGGATGATAATTATCGCTGTAGAACAGAAAGCTGTACGGGCTTTGCACATGCACATTGGCGGCGGCGATATTGCCGCGAATATCGATTATATCGACGGGGTCTTGGACAACCTTTTCCCATTGTCCAAATTTAGATTTTGCCTGCGTCGGCAGCGGCTTTTCTTCAAGCAATACCGTATTTTTGTAATCTATGGACTTCATAACTTGCCATTTTTCATCCTTACCGGCTTCGGGAAATATATATTTATAATTATCTACCAGAAACATTAACGGCAGGGCGGAATCATTTCTTAGTTGTACCACTTTAGGGTCTTTATTGGGGTCGGCGCCGGCTGTTATTCCTTCCACCGGCAGTTTGAGAAATTTTCCCCTGTTTTCCAGAAAATTTTCTGTTTTAATAACAGCCAAATCCTGAAACATGCCAAAAACAGCGCCGTCGAACTGTGCCGCCCCATCGCCCATCAAGTGATAGCTTACCTCCAGGACGGTAGCCTGCGGGTGGATAGTTTTAGTAACGCTTAAAAACTCCCACAACCCGCTGCCGCTGTGAAATTCTGAACGGACATCACCATAGTAATCCCTGATCATTAGCTGCACATTACGTGAAGACGTTTTAACCCAACTGGCAAAGGTATAGTTTTTACCCCTGACGGCTTCACCCCCCGCCCTTTCCCAGACATTTTGGGTCAGTTTTCCGTATTCTCCTTTTCTGATCAGTTCTGCCGAAAAAGAGCCGTTCTTTGCCCCATTACTTTGTTTCACCCCACCTGAACCCTCTAATTTCCAGCCGTCCGGGAGAGAATCCTTCCCCGAACTCCAGCTTTCAAAGGATGGATTGAGCAAAAAATTCTCAGGGGACTTCTGCTGCTTATCGGGAGGCGTCTGCTGCTTAATGGCCTGATAGTCGTTTTCGCTTATGATCAGGTGCTTTACTCCCATCAGGTTAAGCGTCCAGAGCCTTTCGATGGCGGTTTCCGGTTCCATATACCAGGTGCAATCATTGCACTCGTGCCACGGGAAATAGTAGTCGAACTGGGGAAGCCATCTCCAATGGTGGGCGCGGCCGATGTTTCCCCCCAGGTTGAAGATACAATTGGCATAAGGGAAATTGTGGCAATAAAAAGTAAAAGCCGGGGTCGCCTGCCCTATTTCCAAAAATCTGGAAAAACCGCGTTCCAGTAAATAAGGTTTTAAAAACGAATTATAGCTGGGAAACAGATGCTCCTTCATAAAATTAACTTTGGCATTAAATTTCTTATCCGGCCTGAGCTTTAAATCCTGGATGCCATCCGGTAATAGCGGAGTCGCCTGAGCAGCGGTAAAGCAGTTGAAAGCCTCCAGAGCCGTTGTGTCCCTGGGATTTCTTTCCACATAGGCCAAAGCCAGCCGGTTGTCATTATCGTAGATGCTTCTGTCGGTAAATCCGTCCATTATCCCTTTACCTGGATTATCACCTATCTGCCCCAGGTAATGAACTACCGGCAGAAACGCGGCCAGAAAGAAACAAACATTGCGCAGGGAGCGGTTTTTAAAAATCAACAGACACAAAACAGCCACAAAGCCTACAGCCAGATAGGGCCAGAAATATTTATGATCCCTGTTTATTACCTCATGAATGGGCATAACGAACAGATTCTTATTCGGCAGCCCTTTTGCTGATATATAGAGCTGCCTGCCGATTACCACTATGGCAACGTAAAGTATACACACCAAAAACATGCGTCCCGCAACGCGAAAGGTTTTACTTTCTATAAATTGTCTGATAATACAACCGGGCTGATAGTCGCCGCTTACGATTTTTTCCGGAGAGTCGAGTTCTGTTAAGAGGGCTTCCAAACCAAGACAAGCAATAATGTAATGAAAGAAGAACAAACCCGGAGCAAAGCGCAGCCAAAAATGTACAAAAGGAAACATATATTTAACCGGCACAGCAAATATTGAATAAACCGGCAGCTCTCGGCCTAATTGTACCAGGGACAAAACAATAAAGGTTATAAAAGAAAACCGGGTGATGAAACCCGGGGCGCTAAATTTTTTAGCGGTTACGGCTTTAATCCGAACAAACCCGTAAACAATCAAAAGGCCGGGGATCACTCCGATATAAAAGGGATAAAAGAGCGGGATGTACGGGCCGAATCCGCGGGTCATGCGGTCTGTCTCCTGAGCCAGATTCACCGCCTCTTTAAACGCAGAGGAAAATTCGAATATGGGAAAATAATAATTTGCAAAACATAAGTGCGCCAATCCACAGACCAACAAGGCTTTTACCGGGAACCAGCTTTTGTTTTCATAATAACAGGCTGACGCCGACAGATAAAAGGCACCCAGGATAAAATAGAACGTATAAAACGTCTCCGCATGGGCATAAATGGAGGGCACCAGGAAATTCAGCAGGATGCCCGAAAGCGCGGCAAAGAACAGGTTTTGTTTTTTGAGCGACCGTTCGGCAAGCAAAAATACCCAGGGGAAAACCAGATAGGCAAAAAACTGATTGGTTTCATCGTGAATTATGGCGCGGGTAAAAAAATTCATCAGATAGAACATCCCGCCAAAAAATGCGGTGAATTGCGCTAGCTGTAAGCTTTTTTTCAGGAAGAAATAAAACCCTACGCAGGAAAAAATCATCATGAAATAGAGCGGTAAAAAGGTCTCGAATAAAACAAACTGCTGGAATAAAACCGGGCTTACCGGGAAAAAGCCCAAAAGCCAATACCCAATATATCCATAAACCTGGCTGTATATATACGCCCAGCCCCCGCTGTACATCTCCGGATTCCAGGCCGGGTACTGAAAATATTTGGCCAATTGGGCGACCTTGATGGGAACATGGGCGGCAATCCCCCGGCCCAAACTCAAACTCATATATCTGCTTGAACTCAAACCCAGATAGGCTGTCTTGTGCCAGAAAAAGGCGCTAAAGAGGATTAAACCCGATACGGCGGCAACCGTTATTTTATGCTCCTTAATCTTTCTATAAGGCAGGAAGGGAATAAAAAACAATACCTTCCAGAGAAGAAAAACGATTACAATCGATTCCGGCAGCGATTCCGGTAAAGCCGGCACCAAAAGCAACAAAATAAACGGTATAAATGAAAAACAATCATATCGCAACAAACCGGATAACGGTCTGGACGTACTCCAAAATAAAAAAAGGCCATACCCGATCCACAGGGACAGAGCTAACAGACTTCCGATAATCATATTGGGGAGGATTAAAGTAAACGGGTAGGTTTGCCAGGCGAAGGGGTAGATATAGGTAACTTGATGATATTTATAGGAATAGCCGGCTCCCGCTCCGGCAAAGGTCACGATTAAAATCTGCCAGAGGGGAAATCCGAAAACAGTACGCCTAAATTTGTCTGGAATTTTTTGCATTGCCACACCTACTAACCTGAGTTCGGAATAAGAAAAATCGTAGTCTAAAGCCCTTTAGGGCTGATTTTCATGGCAAAGCCATGCAATAACGACTCACAAGTGGTTAAATCTTCTCAAATTAATTCACACCTTTCGGACTGAACATACCTTTAGTCTCAGCCTAAGGCTGAAAATGCGTGGCTAAAGCCACGGGACTACATTTATTATCCCGAACTCAGGGTACTTAGATTTAACCGCAGAGGCGCAAAGTACGCAGAGAATTTAAGGCCGGAGGGTTATGGCCTAAATTATAAAAACTCTGCGTTCTCCGCGTCTCTGCGGTGAACTAATCTTTTTTGGTTCCGGCTTGCCCGGGTTAGTCTCTTACTCGTGAAATCTTTGCAAAAATGTAAAACTTTTTAACCACAGGAACACAGAAGAACGGAAACACGGAATTATTAGAATTAATTTTGGTTTTTTCTGTGTTTCCATCATTCCGTGTTTCAGTGGTCAATTG
>JACRJN010000059.1 GCA_016235675.1 Candidatus Schekmanbacteria bacterium | reverse complement strand
AGAGGTGCAAAATAAGCTCCTTCCCCCTTGAGGGGGGAAGGTTGGGATGGGGGTGATTGCAGGACTGAGTGACGAGGGGCTGAGGGATGAGTTGAAGAATAGAATTTAACTTTAGTCCTCATACCTGGTCACTAAAGTCCTTGAATCACCCCCACCCTATCCCTCCCCCCTCAAGGGGGAGGGAGCAGGGAAAAACAACTTAGCGCTTATGGGGCGTTGCCCACATCACAGGCAAGATGCCTGTGCTACCAATTGGTGGGTAGAGTCTACCCTACGTGAAATTACCTGAAAGTGGGGATACTTTACCAACTCCCGCTTGATCCGCCGCCGCCGCTTGATCCCCCGCCAAACCCTCCGAAACCGCCGCCGCCGAAACCACCTCGGCCTAAGCCGCCACCGAAGCCGCCGCCATAAAAGCCACCGCTGGAATAACCGCTGTTCCAGTATCCCCGGCTGCGTCTTCTGGCCAATAGATTGCTAAACCAAATGAAGGGTAAAAAGACTAAGAATAGGATTATAAAAAACCAATCCCCGATTCTCGAACCTTCTCTAATAGGAATATCTTCCGGGTCTGCCGGGGTATCCAGTTCCACCTTCGCTTCCTTGGCAATGCGGGAGGCGATAAAACTGCCGCCCTGCAACAAGCCGCGGCTATAATCCCCCTGCTTGAAATAGGGCGTCATGTAACGGATGATTTCTCCGGCCAAACCATCCGGAATAATTCCTTCCAGACCGTAACCGACCTCGATGCGCACCTTGTGTTCTTTGAGGGCTACCAGAATCAGGATGCCGTTGTCCAGTCCCTTTTTACCGATCTTCCATTGCTCGAATAATTCGACGGCATAAGTTTCCACATCCAGTTCGCCTAAATCCGGCATAACGGCAATCGCTAACTCGGCTTTAGTCTTTTTCTCCAAATTCCCGGACAGGTTCGCCAATGCCGCTTTAGCCTCAGGAGTAAGCACGTTGGCATAATCGTTGACGAAGCCCGTGAAAGGCGGGTATTTATCGGCAGCAAATACAAATCCGGATAATAAGCTAAGAAGGCTTACGATAACAAGCAGCCGCTTGAAAATACTCATTGTACCTCCATCTGATCAATTAAATGCGCCAGTTTTTGCAATTGAATCAGATAATTGGCCAATAAAGTCTCCAGTTCGGTTTGCGGCGGACTTTTCTTTTGCTCCCGCAGCCTTAAGACTGCCATAAACAGTTCGGCATCCAGGGGCATTTTCTCCGAAAGCATTTTGATTACCGCGCTATTTTCTGCCGGAGGTGCATCTGTACAGCATAGACGCAAAGCGCCGCGCAAGATGGGCAAAATCGCAAAAAGGGATATTTCCAATAGTGTTTTTAGGGAGTTGCCTTTTAAAACGCTTTCCAGGTACCCTTGACGCAAATGGATAAGTTTGCCTTTGATCTCCCGCTCGCATTGCAGCCGCAAATCCGATTTTTCAATTTTCAGATCATTTAATAAATCCTTGCCGTAAATAGTGAGGTGATTATCTTTGATTGCCGAAAATTCCAGCGGGAAGGTGTCCAGCGAGGTTTCGATATGTTGTAGCGTCAGCATCAGGGGGGCGACAATCCGCTTGCCCTGCCCCTGGGAGACCAGACGCAGACAACGGCGCATCACGGTGACATCGATCTGGCGCAAAATCAATATTAAATTGATGTTGGTTTTGCCCGGTACAAACCCGGCCTCCAAAACATCGCCGCAGACTACTATGCTGAGGATATTATCCTCCAATAATTTCACCAGCTCCTTGCCGTAAATAATAATCGATTTTTGCACCGCAGCAGGCAACCGCTCTTGATTGATAAATTCCATATGAGGTCTCCCTATGAGGGGTGATTATCCATTATCAACACCTTAACCTTATCTTGGGCTTTTAATTCAGTCTGTTCGGGGGGGATGATCAGCAGGCAATTGGCTTTAGCCAGAGTGGACAAAATTCCGGAGCCTTGCCCTTTAAGCGGGCAGACAAACAACGTACCGTTGCTGCTGAACAAATGAGCGCGCAAAAATTGCATCCGTCCCGGTTTAAATTTTAAATCCTGTTCTAAAAACGCTTCCGTGTATTTGGCTGAATAATCCGCCCCTTGCATTTTGCTGATAACCGGACGGATAAAATGTTCAAAGCACAGCATGGAGGCTACCGGATAACCGGGAAGGGCGAAAATCAAATTGTTGTTGTAAGTACCGAAGTGTGTGGGTTTACCCGGCTTAATGGCTACCTGCCAGAATTTTATCTCTACCCCCGATTCTTCCAGAATTGTTTTAACCAAATCATATTTGCCCACGGAAATTCCCCCGGAACTGATGAATATAGGGTATTGCAAACCCTGCTGGATTAAAGCCTTTAACCCGTCCTTCGTATCCGGAGCGATTCCCAACAATACCGGTTCCCCTCCCGCCTTTTTTACTTGCGCCGCCAAGGAATAATGGTTGCTGCTGTAAATTTTTCCGGCCTGATGAGGCTGCCCCGGTTCCAGCAATTCATTGCCCGTGGCCAATATCGCCACCTGGGGACGCTTGGCAACCGCTACCGGGTTTATCCCTAAAGAAGACAGCAGACCGATACGGACTGGGGTTAACGCTTCTCCGCTCTTTAAAACTAAATCAGCCTTTTTTATATCCTCCCCACTGCGACGGATATTCGTTCCTTCCGGCAGATACTTCAGAAAGGAGATGCGATCGCCGTCTGCGCGCGTATCCTCGATCGGAACCACAACCTCCGTCCCTTGTGGCAAGGGAGCGCCGGTCATAATTTGGATCGTCTCGCCCGACCAGAGTTTTTGCTGCGCTTTTTGTCCGGCGGCTACTTCACCGGTTAACCGGAGCGTAACCGGCATATCCGGCTGCGCCCCAGCCAGGTCTTCAGACAACACTGCATAGCCGTCCATAGCCGAGCAATCATCGGGGGGGATATTAATGTTGGATATAATATCCTCTGCCAGAATCCGATCCAGCGCGAAAAGCAAATCCACTTTTTCAGTTCCGGCCTGTTGCTTGGCTTCGGCCAGAATTGCTGCTTGAGCGGTTTCGAAACTAATCAAGAGTCTACCTCAAATACAGGGTTAGCCGCAATGCCATTAAGTTAAGGTTTAAATGTAGCGCAGACCTTTAGGTCTGCTACCGGCTACCGGGTTTGATGTGGGTCAGAAAGCAGGGCTAAAGCCCTGCGCTACGTTTAATACCAATTCGCTATCAAAGATTAATATAGCGCGGGAGTTCATCTCCCGCTTGCGACGCTGCAAACAGGGAATAAACCCCCGTGCTACGAACTACGAACTATTCTTCAATGTTTGATAGCGAATTGGTATAAGTTAGCGCTTATGGGTTAGTCGGGTCAAATGAAAAAAGGAGCCTACCTGATCAGGCAAACCCCTTTGTAATTTTTTGGCGTCCCTAACCGGATTTGAACCGGTGCTGCCGCCTTGAAAGGGAAAAAAAGCTGACAAACTATACTGTCCTGATTAATGGTCTGGTTTCCCATTTCGCCTTAAAAATCAACAGGTTAAAAGCTTTGCAACGATTTTGAGCATTGCTGAATTTTATGCCCATTTTGATAATTTCTATCCCAAATTTATCACAGTAAATTTAACCGCAAAGCTAACACTCACGTCAATTTTAAACGAATTATGCAAAAAGTAAAGCACAAAATTCGCCTGTATTTTGCCCGAATTCATTGGGCAGAAAGAACCTGATAAATCGGTAACTACATTTTTGAACGCAAGTTGGGCTAAAATAAAAAGGCCATGCTTATTGAAAGCATGGCCTTTTAGAATAAACAATCTCATCATTTACAACGATAAGATTTTAAGCTTCTTCCTCACCGGTTAACAACTCTATTTCAACCTTCGGCGGGTTGTGAATGGTATTGTGCACCAAACAATGTTCGGCAACTTTAATCAGCGCTTCCTTGCGGTCTTCCTGAGTCATCCTGGGAATCTTTACGTTGACCTTAATATGGCTGATACGGGCGGGATTGGCTCCCTTTTCCCAATCAACGCTAATCAACATATCCGTAGGATTTATTTTAACATTCCGGCAATAATTTAAAATATAAACTCCCATGCAGGAACCTAAAGAAGCGACAAAGGTTTCCGGCGGGGTCATTCCGGCATCGCTGCCTTCCTGATCCTCAGGCAAATCGATTATCATTTGGTGGCCGCGGCATGTAGCCAGAAATTTCTTGCTGCCTTTATAGGCAATCTTCATTTCCATAGACGGTATTTTCTCACCCTTTTTCTCAAACAACCCCGTCATCTTTCCTGAGATTCCCGGAATTGTTAACTAAATTTTATTTATCTTAACCTTTTAAAGGATTATATTATAAAATCAGTCTGGGTCAAAGTCAAGTACTTTCCCGCCCTTCGGCAGGGCAATCGCTTGAAATAGTGTTAAATAATACCAAGTTGCGTTCAAAATGATACAAATGTAGTTGCCCAATTCATTGGGCAGAAAGAACCTGATAAATCAGGTAACTACATTTCCGGTAAATTCTTTTTACGATTTTATTTAGGCAGCCTCCTAAATACTCAGGCCAGAATTTCAAATAACCGGGGATGCTGTTTTGCGGAAATGAATATTGATAGGCCAGTTGATTTAAGGGAGGGAAAACAATAGAATAAATTAATTGCATTTTATTTTTACTGTTTGTCAACATCTTTAGACGTATAGATGTTTCCATCGTCTTGTTATCGTTAGCAATCAGGAAATTTTCCCCTGCGGTTTGCAGCCAGCGCATCTGCCTTTTAGAACATTGAGCTTCAAGCTTTTTCAAGACTTCCGGAGGTATCTCGCCAGGAAACAATTTTTCAGTAAGCTGCAATCCCGTCAATACGATAAAAGCCATGCGGTAATTAATGGCACACACGATTAAATTTCCCCAGTTTATTTCATGACAATAACACCCGACAACCTCGCCTATATCGCAAAAACATTTAAGACCAATACTCATATAATGATTGTATATCCCGTGCAAACAGAGGAAAACAATTAAATCTTCCAGCGATAAAACAGAGACGTCACATCCGGCGATGGTTGCCGTCCGTGATTTTGCCCATAAATTTTCCAAATCAATATTAAATGGACTGTTATTTTCCAGCAGATGCCAATGCAAATCCAGCCTCAAATCATCTTTAACATAGGCGATGTTTCGTAATACGCCGAATGCCTCCTTGGGATAATCATGCTCCAGTGCGGTAAACCCTAATGCTGTTAATACTTCATCAATACAATAAAAATCTTTTTTGTGAATTAAAATATCCAAATCACCCATATGCCGTAAGGTTAAATCCTTAAAAACATGCTCAATTAAAAAGGCTCCTTTAAACAACATAATCGGAAGTTGTTTCTCTTTTAAAGCCATTAAAATAATTTTTAACTGCTGGAATAAATTCAAATTATAAAACCCGATCATGTAAGCGATTTTAGCTAGTTGCTCAAGGATTTGGAGCGGTACTTGCTTGGAAAAATTCCTCAGGTGGAAATACAACAATCCGACCACGCCGTTATTTTGAGCTGTTTTTAAAAGCTGATTCCAATCTAATTTATTTTGAAGGATGTTTTGAATATCGGTAAGATTCTGAGGTGATAATTCAAGACGGGAGATCTCTAAAAGAAGCTGCTCTTCCCTGGAAAATTTCTGCATAGAGGCATTTAATTAAATAAGGTTTTATATCTATCAAAAATATGCTGGAATATTTTTTTATAGGCGGCACACAAATGATCGCCGCCATCTTCGCCGCCGCCGTTAATTAAGCGGTGATAGGCGCATCCCCCCTTGCAGATATGACTCCATTCACAACCTAAACAGCGGGTTGGTAATTCACTATATACTTTGCGAAATCTAAGAAATTTTTCCCCCTGCAAAATATCTATCATACTTTCCTGATTTATATTACCCAGGCGATATTGATCATAAGGCAAAACATGGTCACAGCAAGGCCAGACATTCCCTTCCAAATCAACGCGGATATTATTGGGACAATTTCCGTTTAACCAGCAAATATTCGAGGACAACCCCCAAAAAGTTTGGATCAAATCATCGAAAAATTTTATGCGTAAACTCGATTCACCCCAACTCAACCAAAGATCGAACAGTTCACATATATAATCTGCGTAATCTGTAGCCGAGATATCCAGGTTGTTATAATTTAAACTAATATCAAATTTAAACACCTTATTTTTCATAAAATAATTCATTAATTTTTCTGGAGAAGATCCTTTTTTATTATATATCGTTAGAATTCCAAATATTTTATCATGCTTTTTTAAACAATTAACCATCTGCATTACTTTATTTTGAGATTCATTTTCCAGGTATATATAATTTGATTTATCTTCTTTATTTAAAGAATTTTCAATATCTATCCCGATATTAAAATTATTTTCCCTTAAAAACTGCGCCCAATCTTCATCCAGAATATTGTCGTTTATCTGGATTGAATTGCGCGCCGCATTATCCAATAAACCATGTTTTTTTTGCAATTTTACTACCTTACGGTAAAACCCGATCCCGGCCTGTAACGGTTTCGAGCCAAACCAAATAAACTCAGGATTTGCCGCCACGCTGTTTACTTGTTGTATTATTTTCTCTAAAAGAATATCCGAGATGGAAAAAGTTTCGCTATCGCCGATCTTACATTTATTACCGTTCGGAGAGATAAAAACAGAGGAAATCAAATTGGCATGTACTGATAACGCTCCCTTCCGCAACATTGAATAAAAACCTAAGTCTTCATAGTTATTTTGGGGTAATTGCGTTATAGTATTTAAAGGGGTCTCTTCTGAAATATCGTACTTAGAAGTATTAATTTTCATAAATATTAATTACTTAATAGATTAAGTTTATTAAAATCTTCTAAAATATCTTCAATATCTTTTTTTACATTATTATCTTCATTTAAATCGAAAACTGAAGACAATTTTTTAACAACATCTTCTATTTCCGTAACTCCGTCACAATGCTGCCATACAATACTCGCCGTATCATTAATAATATGAATCATTTCCAATTTAGTATCATAAAGCATGGCCTCATGACCTATAATTCGAGTTAATATCTCAGGTTTCTGTCTGGGCAGTGTCCCCAATTAATTCTCCATAGCATTTTTAAATTTTTTGTATTCACAAATAAGCCAGAAACAACCGCTACCATTTTATTAATAATACGCCAATACGCTTTTTCATAATCATGTTTCCTATTCAAACTTTTCACAACTAATACTTTACCTAATGTCAGCTTATTTGTCAACAGAGGTAAATCAAAATAACGATTGCAGTCTCCTTTTGTGAGATAGTAATCTTTGTCATCCCCCCCTCTAATAATTTTAACAACCCGATGCGCCACCATTACACCTTTTGTGCGAAAAACTATTATATCCCCTCGATTTATATGATCGATATTATGCCCTATTGTTAACTCATCTCCTTGTCTTATCAGCGGCCACATACTGTTACCGCTAATAATGGCAACACTTTCCTCGCCAGCATTCCCCCATAGTTCCGTCAGAGCTTTTAAATGTACATTGGATATATGCGATTGAATATTATCCCTTAAAAACATTATTGTTTAATAAATTCTTTAATTAAATCGACCGTATTTTCCACTTTCCCAGGCCAGAGATTATAACATTTAACATTATTCACTAAAGGGCTTAATGAATATAAGGCGTTTGGAGGATTTTCGATTTTTGCGTACGATGAAGACAAAAGATACAATAAAACTTCATGCTCTGCTACCGGGGTGTATTCCGGCTCATCTTTAAAACCCTTCAGTAAAAAAAAATGGCTTGTTTTATATCTGTTTTTTGTCGCCTTTATGCCTAAATCTTCGCTTGTAACCAGCCATCTGTTTTCTTTCGAATCATTAAATATCGGATTATCTTTATATCTGTCAAATAAATCCGGTAGTAATTTCTTAGTTTTTTCTCTTAGGAACATGCATTTGGGGAAAGGAATCAAGTTAAATGAATTATATTCAAGACAACATACTTCATCCGACAACAAATCGAACCCTGCATTAGCCAGCGCCAATGTCAATGTGGTTTTGCCCGCCATAGTATCGCCGGCAATCACTATCCCTTTCCCATTCAACCCCAGGGCCGCGGCATGAAATAAAAAATAGTTTTTATTTAAGTTAGCAATAATTATCGTCAATAAAAAATCTACAATAAACAACATGTCATCATTAAGAATATTTATTTTTGTTATTTCTAATTCATTTAAAGGTAGATTTTTCTCCGGGTTCGTACCAATATAGGTTAGATGTTTCTCCGGATTTCCATTTTTTTGATATACCCCGATAAAACCATTATTGGTGTTGTAGATCAGACTAATCAGCCATGGTGTGTAAATTAACAAACTGGAGAAAAACGGGCCGTTTTCGTAAATAACAAAATCTTTCTCGGCGCACGTCGACTCTGAATAAAAATAGCCAAAAGAATGATTTAAAAAATTTAAAATACTTTTAGAGTTGGACTTGAATTTAACTTTTAAATCTAATATATTATAGGTATCATTCAATAGACTATCATAGTTTATATCTAAACTAAAATCACTAAAATCACATAATTCCAATTCTTTATAAATTTGAGATATTTGCATCTTAAGTTCATTATTCAATCAGCATGGTAACATAATATACGTCTTTGCACAGATCACACGTTCCAGTCCTTATCACATCATAAAAAAACACAGCACTACTGTCACAATTATGAGCCACAAATCAATCTAAAATTACTATAAGGCTCCTAGTACATCATCTCTTTAGTTTCGACGAGTTGTGTTTGCGTTCCAATATATCATCTCCGAAGACCTTTATCCCCGATAACTACTTCGGGGATAACATCATCCGGGAATGACAAACGGATGGCATAAAATCCTTATCCCAACCTGTCAATATAAAATGGATGGTGTACTAGAATAAATCAAATTTTACAGTTGCGCCTTTTAGTTCTTTAAATTCTTCTTTCAGCGTCTCTTTCGTATACGATATTACAATTCTGGGTTTCGTATACGAAGGTTTGTTACCTTCAACAGAATATTCCTCAAGTACCTTTTTCATATAACTCCCCCCAAGTTATCTAAAGAAAAGATTCCTAGTTTTAAACCGGCATTTAGCTATTATTTAACAAAAGCGCTCGGCCCCGGTTTTCTTTTAGTCACTAATATTTTAAATAATCCTAAATCGAGTGTATTGACCCTCCCACTGGCATCAAAATCGGCCACAAGGTTTTGACTGGTAAAATACTTCTTGAACAATCCTAAATCTATTGCATTAATCTTGCCGTCGTTATTCAAATCGCCATCGCACGCATTTCCGTAACCGTCGCCGTCAGTATCCGTTTGACTGCTGTTTGCAGCCATAATGCAATTGTCGCACTCATCCGGCACGTTATCATTATCGGTATCCACTTTACCTGCAGGCATCATGCGTATATCCAGATTCAACGACTGACTCCCGGATAACACCGTACTGGTATTGGCATCAAGATACCCATCAGCCGTCACTTTGATCGAATAGGTTGCGGGAGCTATATCGGTCAAGCTATATGCCCCGTCATTATTTGAACTGGTAAAATAAAAATTAGCGGCGGTTACAACATTAGCCCCAGGGATTATGGCGCCGGAACAAGTATCGACTATTTTGCCGCTTAAGTTGCCGGATATAGCATCTGTTTTGTTAAATGATAACACATACGCGCCGGTATTTCCAGGAAAAACTGAACTGGCCCAAATTAAATATGAACCGGATTTAGGAATAGTCAAACCGGCAATACTATTGCCATCCGTCATCTTTATCAATTTGCCTTCCACATCGTATACACGCAAATAATTATCGAATTCAGCCGTTTCCATCCCGATGTCTACTAATTGATTGGCAATGCCGTTAAAGGAATACACATCCACCAATTGTCCTGTGTTTAGTTGTGCAAACCCGGCGCTTAATTCTCCATCGATAGTTTGCCCGTTTCCGATGGGCTGAATTGACTCCATAATCGGCGATAGGGCTAAAGGTGCCGTAAGATTTATCGATTCTACGGTTACACTGTAACTACCTGTTTCCTGCGGAAAATTGGAACTAGCCCATAATTTATAATTCCCTTTTTGCTTCGGGACAAAACTAATCTGCGAGTTAGTGGAATCCTGACCGTCGTTGCCGATCGTGACCACCTTGCCGTTGCTATCCGTCAGCCATAAATACGTATCGAAATCACCTGACTGCATGGTTACGAGAATACTGGTCTTCGCATCTGCGGCAATAGTATAAGCATCTAAATATTGTCCGCCGGACAGTTGAACATCGCCCGTACCCAATATGCCGTCTATGGTTTGTTTATCAGCCAAACTTGCAAAGGTTCCAATAACCGGCTGCTTGTTAAGGGAGAGGGCGTACTCGCCCGTCTCCCCATTGCTGTGTGTGGTTGCCCAAATATAATATTTACCTGTTTTGGGTAATGTGTAATTACTGATAACCGATCCGGTTCCCTGCCCGGAGTCATCATCCACCGCCAAAGCCTTGCGATTTTCATCCGTCACCCAAAGAACTGTATCTAAATCCAGAGATGACATGTTTACCAGGATTTTAGTTCCCTGCTGTCCGTTAAAACTATACTCATCATATAATTGGCCGGAAGACAACGTCAAATCACCTGCTGCAATCACCCCGGACACCGCTTGACCATAGCCCATTTCCACTGTCGTCTGCGCTTGTAGTGAGGGAGGGAGAAACAAGCCGGCCATCCCCAAAAACAACGCCCCCATCGTTAATTTTCTTGATTTATACCATTTCATTTCCTTACCTCCAAAGGTAAAATGTTTATATCAATATGTTAATAATCTTACGGATCAATCGTCAATGTAGCAGATGGCTCATTACTATGCACCCTGTCGATATATACCGACTTAGTCGCCAGACCGCTACCGCCCGCTCCATCCGATACCGTTACTTGAATCCAATAATTGCCGTCACCTGCCGGTACTGAAGTTGTATCCCAGGAATAAGTGGCCGAAATCCCGCTGGTGCAAGCCAGACCGGTTGCAATAGTACCACTCGATGGGCCACCGTAGGATATTGCCGCGGTCAGACTGGTCTGTTCTGCATCGGTAGCCGTCCAGGTAATATTATGCGCCCCGGTTGACCAGGCTTCAGTTCCATTGGGTGAGCTGATGGTTACCGTGGGATTGGTGTTTCCGCCGCACGCCGGAGCAAGCCCGTCACAATTCTCGTCGACAGCATTGCCGCATACTTCAGCCGCTCCCGGATTTATAGTAATATTAGCGTCGTTGCAATCGGTATTCGGTATCCCGGTTTTGTATTTTGCACCCGGTGACGAACATTGTGTAACCGGCGTGGTAAGCTTATCGCCGTAATTATCACTATCATTATCCAGATACCAAATCGGACCTCCTGCTTCATCGATCAATCCGTCGCAATTGTTATCAATTCCATCACATATTTCAGCCGCTCCCGGATTTATGGCCGCATTTCCGTCATTGCAATCGGTATTCGGAATCCCCGTCTTATAGTTGCCGACGGGCTGCGAACATTGAATAACAGGCGGCGTCATCGCATCGCCGTAATTATCACCATCGTTATCCAGATACCAGGTCTGGCTCAGCCCTTCATCAGTCTCCCCATTGCAATTGTTATCAATACTGTCGCAAACTTCAGCCGCTCCGGGATTGATTGCCGCAACCGCATCATTGCAATCGTTATTAAATATAACGCCGCTTGACCGGTAACCAACTCCGGGTGAGGAACATTGATTAACAGGCGGAGTCAGCATATTGCCGTAATTATCATTATCCGCATCCAGATACCAGGTGACGCTGAGATTTTCGTCAATCTGCATATCGCAGTCGTTATCGATACCGTCGCAAACTTCAGCCGCTCCCGGATTTACTGCCGGATTGCCGTCGTTGCAATCGGCATTGGATATGTTTCTCTTATAGCCGGCGCCGGGTGACGAACACTGCGTAACCGGCCCGGTCATCGCACCGTAATTATCATTATCGGCATCCATATACCAGTTTGAGATAAGCCCCTCATCAACTTGCCCATCGCAATCGTTATCCAAACCGTCGCATGACTCGGTAGCCATCGGATTGATGGCCGCATTTCCATCATCGCAGTCGGTATTCGGAATACCCGTCTTATAGTTGCCGACGGGCTGCGAACACTGAGTGACAGGCAAAGCCATCCCATCGCCGTAATTATCACCATCGTTATCCAGATACCAGGTTTGGCTTAACCCTTCATCAATCTGCCCGTCACAGTCATTATCCAAACCGTCGCATATTTCAGTAGACGGAGTACAGCTAACGCAGTCAGGATCAGCTCCATCGATCAAGCCGTCGCAATCATCATCAAAAAGGTTATTGCATATTTCCACTCCCGTCACAACATATTCATCCGCGCCCATATCATAACCGAGGCAAGACGGCCTTGCATCCCCTTCTATATCCTCATTGAGCGCTCCCACAGAACTAGCCGTATCCTTACAGGGTGAAGTTCCGGTCAACCGGTAACTGCTGCCGGCCTGAAACAGCGGGTCTGCATCTATATTGCCGGTACCGCTATAGCTACCCTGAACATCCGAATAATTCACCGCCACCACACTGGTGCTGGTGTAAATCTGAGGATACGTCGGTGCACTGTTCCCGTAAACAATGCTGTTGTATACGTTTATCTTAGACCAAAGAGTGCTGCTGATACCGCCACCGGCACCACCGGTAGTTGCAGTATTTCCTCTGACCGTACAATGCTTCAAGTCCATACCGGTACCGAGTGAACCATTATTATAGCTCACACCGCCACCGTATTTGGCACTGTTGCTGGTAATCACACAATTGGAAACCGACGGGATACTGGTGCTGTCACGGAAATAAAGCCCGCCGCCGTTATCAGTTGCCGCATTTTGGGCAATTACGCATCTGCTGATAGTGGGGGAGGAGATGTTTTCTCCATAAATCCCCGCTCCGTTGGCAGTGGCATTATTACTTCTGATTGAGCACTCAGTAATTACAGGCGATGCCCAATGTAAATAGATACCGCCGCCGTTGTTGGAGGAACCGTTGCGGATAGTAAATCCCTTCAGTACAGAACTGGCGCTTTCCATATGATTGAAGGTAACCACACTACCGCCAAGACTACCGTCAATAGTCGTCACAGCCGCCCCGTTTTGCGAACGAACGGTTATCGCTTTGCCGTTAAAATTAATCCGCTCGGCATAAGTTCCGTTTTTAACTATAACCGTACAGCCGTTAAAAACTTTATCGATAGCGGTCTGGATAGTACAAAACGGCGTAGATTCGGTACCGGTGCCCGCATCCGAACAACCGGCAGCACCGACCCACACCGGACAACTCGCTAAGGGCACGCAACCCCCGTCAGTATCGATTATCCCATTACAATTATTATCTATACCATCACATTCTTCTGTCGCCCCAGGTTTAATGGCAGAATTATTATCATTACAATCATCATCATTAGCGACATAACCAATGGGAGCACTGCAACTGCTCACCGGATAGTTAATATCGCCATACCCGTCACCATCGGAATCACGATAAAACCAGGTTGGTATGCAAGGCGGACAGCCTTCGTCCACTTGTCCGTTGCAATTATCGTCATACCCATTGCAAATCTCGGTCGCCCCAGGTTTAATATTCCAATTGGAGTCGTTGCAATCCAGATTGTTGGTAACATATCCCGCTGCGTAACCGCAACGGTTAATGGCAGGATTTCCATATCCATCCCCATCGCTGTCCTGATAGAACCACCCTTCAGAACAATAAGCCTCATCATAACCCATATCATGGCTTAGTCCTGCCGGACGAAGCTCTTTATCATAATCATCAAACGGCAAATCCGGATACCCGACTGTGTCCGATGTCCCGCTGTCGACACAGGGAGAACCTGCCGTTATATGATAATTCCCTGACCCGACAAACAAAGGATTGACCTTGATATTATTTATGCCCGGATATTGATTTCCCGGATTATAGGGATCGCCGCCCTGAATATCCGAGTAATCCACGCTTAATATTCCGCCGTCCTTTTTAATCTGAATAGAATCTATTCCTATGACCGCGAGATTATCCCAAAACACGCAGTTTACTACCTTGGTATTTAACTCAGCCTTGGCATACAGCCCGCCGCCGCGGTTATAGGCATAATTATTAACAATGGTGCAATTGACTATTCTGGCTGCCGAAAAATTATTACAATGAAACCCGCCGCCGTCACCAAAATTATTACCGGTGCTGGTGGTATCATTACTATCGATTAAACAATTTCTGAATAATGGCGAGGATTGACCGCTGGCATAAGCTCCCCCGCCATTTTTTTCACCGAGATTATTTCTGATAATACATCTTTCAAATCTAGGCTCGGTTTTGCCGTTGGTAAAAACTCCACCGCCGTACCGGGTGGTCGTGTTACTGGTAATCTCACAATCAATGAAACTGGGGGTGGAATCGCCGTTAGTATAAATACCGCCGCCGTCCCGGTCGCTTCCGCCGTCATTATTCCTGATAGTGCAGCGGGTGAAAACAGGATTGGTTTTCGAATCGGTAAAAATCCCGCCGCCGTCCTGATTAGACGCGTTACTCACAATCAGACAATCGGTGATGGTCGGAACCCGCGGATTAATTCCGTGCTTTAAAAAAATCCCGCCGCCGAATTGCGCATAATTATCACGAATAATGCAATTTTTGATGGTCGCTTCAGATTCTTTATTGAAATGCAAACCGCCGCCGCCGTCAGGGGTGCTGCCGTTGCGGACAGTAAAACCGTCCAGGATCGCGCCCGGCCCTTCATTATCACCAAAGAAAACCACCGACCCATTTTGATTACCGTCGATAATGGTATTCAGTGCATTGCCGGAACTCTTAACATTGATATTTTTATTTGAGTAATTAATAGTCTCAACATATGTCCCCGGCGCGACTGAAATTGTATCACCGCTTGCCGCCGCCGCGTTTATCGCCGCTTGAATTGTTTTACGCGCCCCGACGCCTCCGGCTGAAGCTGCACAAGCCGAAACCGTACCGTCGCCGTCATTGGTGCAACTGCTATCAACATAACGAGTTGCCGCTTGCGCTAAGGCAGCTACGCCAAGAATAAACATTAAGATAATTATGCTGCTTAAAGCATAATATCTTATCCCCCCTTTTCGAAACATTGGCATTTCTCCTTTTTATAGTTGAAACTTAAAATATAAAGTTATTTTACCAAGTCATCTTTGAATCATAATTGGATGCAGCGCCATCGGGGTCGATATATGTGAGAGCGCCGGCGCCCACTTTAAAAAACCATCTGAAATTCTTCTGTATATTGGTTTTACTCGGATCGACATCCCACTCATTTCCTGCGTTATCCTCTGCCCCGCCGTCAGAAACATTAACGGTCAGCATATAGGTACGCCCTTCAACAAAAGTGTAATAATCAGTACTCGTTCTCATTAAAGTGAACTTAGCATCGTTCACAAGCCCCTCTCCATCGCTATCGGTCAAAACTTTATTACTAAAGCCCGACATTCTCATTGAAGATAAGCTGATTACATTACCATTTGCATCCAAAACCACATCGCCATTTTCAGTCTTAAGGTCATCAGCGGTAACTGAGAGTAGCGTTGCCGTCACAGTATCTAAATTTACGCCGCTTCCCGTATCGGGAGCGATTAAATCCATCGCATACAAATTAACAGTGCCTTCGCCGCTTGTCGTACCTAAAGCGGATGACGCCGTTTCATCTTTCAATTCGGCAACAGGAACATTATTATCGATATATACTTGCTTAAAAATCTCCATTTCTATGTAAATAGTGCCGGGTGTGAGGCATAGTCCGCTGTTGCCTTGTGAAAGACATTGTCCGTTGAGCACCAGCCCGTTCCAATTAAAAGCATTGCCGGTAAAACTCGTTAACGGAATGGAACACTTTAAAGTTTTTGTTCCGCCTGTCGAATCATAAACTTTTACCGATCCGGAGGTTATTTGACAAGGATAATAATTTCCGCTTCCCTCATCTATATAGCCCTCATTTATAGTATAGGACATCGGATAATAGCCTAGCCCGGTCGGGTCGCAAGCAATTATTTTGGTAGTATTAAGTTCGACAGTATTTATTATTACGTTCTCGGCATCAATCCATTCGGATTGGCCTGCGCCGTCAATATAAATTGGCCCGGTGGGACTGCCTGTTCTCAATACCAACTTGGCCGTCAAGGTAAAAACACCTTGATTCAAATCTTTGACATTATAAGGGAAATCTACTGTTTGTTCCGCTTGCTCTCCGGGAATTGTAAAATTAAGCTCAGCCGGAACCGAACCGGAAGGCGTTAGAGTAAAGGTTACTTTCGCATATAAATCCAAACCCAGTTTTTTAGTCCTGACATTGACTTTAGCATTGATCAGTAAAGTACTGCCTTTGCATCGGCAGGCATCTTTTAACGCCTCCCCTTTCCCCGGATCCCGCAGGATACCTGTCGTCTGATAAATACCGGGTAAATCCGATACCTCTGCCTGTCCAGCGGGAGAGGTATAAACCATATCTCCCAAAAACATTTCCATGTTGATATCTGCGTTTTCGGCTCTCACCTTTGATACTCCCATTAACGACAGAAAGGCCGCCATTATACAGGAAACCGCGTACTTCTTTCTCATCGCTGCACCTCCCCAAAAATAAAAAAATAAATACAGTATGTAAAATAAAATTTCAGGATTAAAGTACAATCAGATTAATCCGTCCCTTCCAACCATTTATTTCTATGGATTAGAATTAAAAAATTGGTAGCGTTCTCAATAAGAGACCCAAAGCGTCATTGCGAGGCAGCCTTATCGCCGAAGCAATCTCATCCGCACGCATGGAGATTGCTTCGCTTCGCTCGCAATGACGCTTCAGGTCTCTGTATTTCTACGCTACCCAAAAAATTATTAATTAATAGTAAAATGGAAAACGTATAACTTGAAAAGAGTGAATATAAAGATACTTCGCGGAAATTGGGAGAAGCAGAAAAGAGAAAATATGGATTAAGTGAAATGGCAGCAATCGAGTGGAAGGCAAATGTGGAATGTGTAAGTAACCTTACGCGATCACAAATCCTTGACAAACAGCTCTTAAAATAATCCACAGCGAAAGTACTAGCCAACTTCCCCCCCCTTATTTGGCTAACTACTAACTTTAAATGGACTTCACTAAGACTGCAATTATTCTATTTCGATACTATGAATCGACTTTCTTATATAATTCATCACATTTTTCATAGTAAAACTAAAATATACCGTTATTATTGCTCAACAAACTAACTGTAAAAACATACTACTTCTAGGACATGGTTATACTTATATCATCATATACCATTAATGTCAAGCAAAAAAATTATTTTTTTCAAAAAAAAATAAAAATGTTCTCTTTTTGCTTTATTGTCTTAACCCAAATTGCTACCAAACGGTACTTATGCCAACGGATAGCGGCGCATCCAGATGGTAAATCAGGCTATAGCGCCGCTATCCGGCAAGGAAAACCGACAAATTATATGTGACGTGATGGAAAGAATGGGTTATAATGGGGCTAAAGATACTTACGATGCTCATATTGAAAAAAGGTAAAAAACAAAATAACTATTTATGATATTTAATTAAACTATTTATTTTCTTCTTCGTGATCTTCGTGTGCTTCGTGGTGAAAAAAATGTTTCTTACTATGAACGCCTACAAATTAACTAACGGACAATTATTACCATCACAACCCGTTATCGCCCAGGAAGAGCCGCTGGTGATCAGAATCAACGGCAGCGATTACGCTACGCTGATGAGCAGTCCCGGATTAGAAAAAGAACTTGCCGTCGGATTTTGCTTCTCCGAGGGTATTATCAATAGTTTACATGAGATTAAATTTTTGCATCATTGCGGATCGGGAGTGGAATCGGAAGAGCGTATCGTTGAAGTACGCCTGGGAAGCGACATCTCCGCTTTGCCGCAGCGCAGTTTAGAGGTGCGCTCCGGCTGCGGGATTTGCGGGCGTGTGCTGCTGGATGAATTAAAAAAACGCTTGTCCGCGATAAACTCCTCTATAACCACTACTTCCAATTTGTTATTCCGCATGCACGATCAAATGCTTTCGCTACAGCAGTTATTCAAAAGCACCGGCGGTACTCATGCCGCCGCGCTCTTCAACACCGATGGGAATCTATTGCTGCAAGCTGAAGACATAGGCCGGCATAATGCCCTGGACAAAGTCATCGGGCAAGGATTGCTTCGGAAAATAACCTTTACCGATACGATCCTCTTGCTTACCGGCCGCGCCAGTTATGAAATGCTGCTAAAAACCATCCGCGCCGGCATTCCGATTCTGGCTTCGGTATCAGGCACTACAAATTTAGCGGTACAATTGGCGCAAGCGCTGAATTGCACCCTAATCGGTTTTTTACGCCAGCCCGGTCTGGAGATATACGCACATCAGGAAAGACTTATCGCATAAAATGCCGGGTGAGGCTTGAGGCTTGTAGGGTGTGCTTCGCCCACCAATTTTGGTTTCCATTACATTATTTATGATTGGTATAATTTAAGTTGAGAATAGTTTAAAATGGTGGGCAAAGCCCACCCTACAAGGGTTTATTTTGCTGCGGACACAGGGACTAATCACAGTTTATGAGCACCTTAGGTATAAATCTGAATACACATGTTATAAACCTTATGTGCTGTCAGTTTGTACGATAGATTACAAACTGCTTGACAAATACCGAAAATATTAATATATTGCAAAAGTGACTAAGATATGCTCTATATACATAATGGTTATCTTAACAAAAGGAGGCAGTAGATGAAAAAGTATGTGGGCGTTCTGATGGGTATCGGTTTGTTGTGTATAACCGGATGCGCTTCTGTAGGGGGAAATGGATCGTATGCAATTGGTATGTGGGTTTCTGATGTAAAACTTCCCGGACATACTACAGCTAACTCAGCCGGAGCTAAGGTCGGAACGTCAGAATGTACATCGATTTTAGGAGTGGTGGCCAATGGAGACGCCAGCATCGACACGGCGGCTAGAAACGGCGGAATAACCAAAATAAAATCAGTAGATTATAAGGTTTTCAGCGTGTTGGGTATTTATGCTAAATTAACCACGGTGGTTACCGGAGAGTAATTTGTGCATCAGAAATAGCGTGTTCTATAGATGTGGTTAGGTTTCAGCGAAACTCCAAGAGGCAAGCTGGAGAATTACTTTAGCTTGCCTCTTGTTTTATCGATTTATAATGTCAATTGCTCTTTTGTCTACGGAATAACCAACTTCTGCCCGGTCTTCACCAGATTGGTATGCCCCAGGCCGTTGGCTTGCCGCAGTTGTTGCAGGCTGACCCCGTATTGATTGGCGATGCGCCAGACGGTTTCTCCCTGCTGGATAATATGATAATGCGCCCCCTCCCTGGCCTGGCCTTCCACCAAAAAATTTTCAGGCGGTGCCGAGATATACTTTAAATGTTCATAAATTGTGTTACGCAAGGATTGGCAATCGGCCATAAACAAACAGATTAACACCAGACGATGCGTAAATTTGTCATTCCCGTGAAACTTGTCCTCGTGAAAACGGGGAACGGGAATCCAGGGTTTTCAAGGCTCCGGCTTAAGCCTACGCTGATGGAGTTAATTATATTCTGGATTCCCGCTGCTGCGGGAATGACATTTGTGAGTTTTTT
>JACRJN010000054.1 GCA_016235675.1 Candidatus Schekmanbacteria bacterium | reverse complement strand
CTATAAATTGACCAATGGGGTGCTGCCGCCGAAATTTATAACTAGTTTGTTTTAGTCGAAGCATTTGCCACAATTTTCGCTCGGCGTCTGTTAAGTTTTTCCGCAACTCTCTAGCTTTGACACTACTCATAAATTCCGAATTACCCCCACCCTAGCCCTCCCCCCTCAAGGGGGAGGGGATTGAAAACAACTTAGCGCTTATGGGGTCTCCCCCCAATGTTGTCGACTTAAAATGTAGCGTTGGGGTTCACCTATAGATACAACAAAGCTATTTTGTTTCGGCTTGTCCTCAAGCCGAAACCCGCAATTCCTTGAAATCGTGCGACTTTCGGCCTGAGAACAGGCCGAAAGAAATATCGTTATGTATCTTCAGGTGAACACTCTCAATTTTTCCCGTGTTTCGACCCTTCATGTTTCTGTGGATCTATTTTTATCTTTGTATACTGCCCACAATCTTATCGGCCAGAATCCGGGCTATCTCATCCAGGGAAAGCGTTGTCTCCGGCGTTTCGGCAATTGCAGCACGGATTGCGGTGGTTTCCGTTTCAATCAGGCGCATTCCTATAATAAAGCGGCTTCCCTCTCTGATTATATTGCCGGTAATGATCACTTTAGCCGCCAGTATCTTGCCCAGCCGGATCGATACCTGCGGGTCTGCCAGTGCGGATGCCCCCAGTTTAAGTTCTTCCAGAAGATGCGCGACTAACTGACGTTCCACCACTTTGACCTGCCCGCTCCGGTTTAAATACTCAATAGTTTTGAGCAGTATGTATTCATCTTCACCCTCAGGGGAGGTTACAGAAACACGGCTTTTAAAGTCCAGAAAGGTAATAGTCGGCAGCGTATCCGATTTCTCCCCGGTGACAGAACGCGGTCTGTTTTGGTTATGATATGCCTCAACTAATTCATTGATTAATTTATCTATCCTCTCTTTGCGCTCCGAATTTTCCAGGTCGGCGAGACATTGCCCGATCTCTTCTTTAAATACAGCCGCCAGCCGGTCTTGAGGATTTAAGTGCAATACCTGGTCGAATTGCCTTTGGGCTTGCGGGTAATCCCCTATTTTTTTGCAGAGCATCCCTTTGTTAAAATATAATTGGGAATCTTGGGAATTATGGCTAATGGCTTGATCATAATAAGCCAGGGCTTGTTTATAGTTGTTTTGACTTGAATATAGCCGTCCCAGGCGATTATAGGCCAGGCTTTTCTCCTGCGACGATGAGCTTGCCCCTTCAGCGGCATTGGTGTATTCAATAACCGCTTTGCTAAGATTCCCCTGAACCAGAAACACGTCACCCAAAATTATCGAACTATAGGCAGTGCCGGGATTTAGTTTCTCTAATTCCCGGCTTAAGGTTATGGCGGCGCTATAATTTCCCGACTCCAAATACTCCAAAGCCGCTTTATATTTTCGATTTAATAAAGCATCCTCCTGAGAATGGTGTAAGCGGAAAGCAACCCAAAACAGTAAAACGACTCCCGATAAAACAGCGCCAGACATCCAAGTTTTTTTAGAGACCGCGGTTACCGGCTTTGGGCATGTTCCCCGTTTAATATCCGAGGTTGTGCTTTGAAGCCGGTCTGTTTGTTCAACGCTTGCCTGATTTAAATAAGTAACGGTGGGGTCACCGTAGAGGATATAACTAGCCCAGATGATGGATTTTTCTCCCTGTGCCTGAATTGTCTGTAAGCGGGCGTTTTTTAAAGCCTCCCCCACCGGTTTCCCCTGAACTAACTCCGCATAGAAGGCCAAGGCCAAATGGGAACTGGTTTTATTCAAGATGTCCCAGAGGGTGCCGATGTAATGCTGTGCGCCGGTTATCAGAAAGGCTTTGGCCAGGTCGTAGATATTCAGCGCCTTCCATTTGCCGGCGATCCCGGATTGGCAGGCGTTGGAAAATACAAGAGAGGGAAATGACTTTTCCACCCCTTGCATCTTGACTATATCTGAAGCCAACAGTTTTTTATCGGACAGCAGCCAGCCGCTTTTTTCCACAGCCTGTAAGTCATATTCAGCGTGCCCCGCATAATGGATCAAGTCATAATCCCGCAGGTACATTTTTAGGTAATTGCCGTCAATCGGGCTGCCTTTAAAATCCGCCGCCAATGAATTCTGCCGGGAAAGAAAATCCAGGATTAACTCCCCTTCCGTTAATTCGTCTTTTCCCCAAGACGCCGCAAGATCGCCTTTAGGATCGAATAAGACAAGCATTTTTAAGGGGGAGTTAAGATTTCGTGACTTAGCGGCTTGGGGAACATCCGTAGTGCGGATAATTCTTCCCATACTAAAACGCAGGCATAAGAAGCGGGAACCGTCGAAAAGCAATTCCCAAGGAAGGTGATTCAATTTGTCGTCTACATCTAAAATAAGATATTCCGCCTGGGTGGAATTTAGGCTTTGCTTGGCGGTTAGGGGCAATAACTCGTCATAGAGCAATTGGCCTAAGGCTTTCAATTTTTTAAGCTGATCCTGTGAGATTTCCCCCTGACGGTTGCATTTGTTGAAAAGGGCGATTAGCTCCTGATGACAACGATCGACTTCGTCCTCTCTAAAGCGGTGTTCGACAAAATTCCGCAAGGGGCCTTTTCTTTCAAAGGCGCTTACTTCAAGGTGCTGTTGCTTTTGAAATACCTTTAATACAAAGATGTTGTTTTCAGATGACGGCTTAGTGTTCAATATGAATCACCACCTAAATGCAGGCTTTGGGTTTTTGTTTACTTCGAAAATGGATGCTGTACTAATCTATTTGCAGCAGAATCTGCCCCCAGCTTTCATTCCCCAGCGCCAGGATTATTTGATAACTTCCCGGCGTCAATTCTTCAAAGCCGATTCCATCGCCCGTTAACGATTTTGAAATCAGCAAACGCTGCGATTTTTTCAGGGTAACCTTTAAATCTTCAGCAAGAGGGATTAGAGGCTGAACTTTCACCTCGATATTGCAGGTTTGATGATCGGTTTTTTCGGCCAACACCTGCACGGTACATTTTTCAAATTCTTCAGCTATTCTTAACGCCGGAAGGGAGATTTGAGCAGAGCCTCTGATGACGGGAACGGGTTCGGGAGGCAATAATAAACCGGTGGTGTTGATCAACTCTAATAAACCCTTAACCCATCCAAGCGCTATGTCCAAAAGATTAGCCCCGTTTTTTTGCTTAATCAGCTTATTTATTTGTGCCGGCGGATAAGAAAGCTGCTTGTCTACATGCCGGATAGATTGCTGAATCTGCAATAGTTTCTCTAAGCAATACGGGCATTCCTGTATCCGCTCCCAAAAGGGTTCGGCTAAATCATCCGGCATATCTCCCGATGCGTATTCCCACAGCCTGAATTCCAACTGCTCCGCGTTAGTTTCGTGCCCGCAATAAGACCGCGTTTGCTCATATCGCCGGGATTTGGCCTCAAACACAGAACGCAATTGCTGTAAAAATTCCGGTTGTATTTTCTCCGATTCAAAGGACATGTCCATCACCCCCAAGACAGGAAACCCCTGGTTTACATATACGATCATTATAGCCCTTTTCTTCCCCTTGCAACAACTCTTTTAAATTATTCACCGCACGATTGATGCGGCTGGCGATAGTCCCTTCAGGGATATTAAATAAAGCCGCCAGTCGTTTATAACCGGGGCAGGCGATGTATTTACCGGCATTGTATTCCCGGACTGATTTAGACCATTTTTGTACGGTATTCGCTAATTGTTTTGCGGTGTGCTGATGCTTGATTAACAATAAGTTATAATGATATTCCGATTCTGTCAGACACCCCTTTTTGTACACCAGGGTTAAATCTTGCCGGGCTTGGATAAAGTCTTTCAGTTGCAGGCGGGTAATATCATTTTGAAGGGGATTTTCCCGGTCGGGAAAAAGGTTAGTTAATTCCCATTCTATAGCAGCCAGTTTTTTTTCCAACATCTCCTTTTGCTGGAATAAACAAGCCAGGGCAAGTTCGATCCGCTCCCCCTGCCGATATTTTTCCGATTGCCTGATTTCTAAAGAGATGCTGCTTAGCTTTTCCTTGACCAAGGGTAAAGCTATTTTTATTTCTCGGGCTAAATACACCAAACTTTCCTCCGGCAAATCAATATAAGCGCTAAACATCAGGTAAATGACCGCTCTTTGATTGGAAGAAAGCCGATTAAGCGCGGTGTTAACAACTTTTTGCCGTTCCTCATCCTCCAGCGTTTCTTTTGACTGCAACAGTTCGGCTAACGCTAGCCCCTCACCGTCATTTGCCTGCGGTTCGGTCAAAGACAATTCCCTTTGTTCCTGACTGATTCTGGTTTTCAGCCGGTCGATGTTCCTTTCCTTGTTGAAATCACGCTTTTTTTTCAGCCAATCCCTGACCTTATTGACCACCACATAGTTTAAAAACCAACTACTGAACACCCCTTTTCCGGCATCATACTTTTGCAGAATTACTCTCAAGGCATCCAATTCAAATAGCTGTTTATAAATATCCAAGAATATTTCATTGTAATAAAACACCCCCGGCGAGTACGGCAGGCCGCAATTATGCAGCACCGCCCGGATACGCTGATCGAGGCGCGGATAATAGCGGCCAAACAACTCATCCCGTATGGCAACGCAATCCGCGTCTTGCCGCAAGAAAAGCTCAATCAATTCTATATCCGAAAGTTGCTGGTAATTCATATGGCTTACCTGTCGCCAATTCAGTGGAATTTATATTTAGCTTAACACATGAGTAACTTTTTTTCAATATTCCAGGGAAGAAAATCCGCCGATTTTTCGTATTAAAAAAATGTAAGCATCAGGGGGGACAGGCAGTCCTTATACCAACTTGCGTTTAAAAATGTAGTTACCTGATTTATCAGGTTCTTTCTGCCCAAGGAATTGGGCAACTACATTTGTATCATTTTGAACGCAACTTGGTATTAACAAGATACACCAAGGCAACAGAAAGGAGAATCCCAAATGGGACATGAGACTGAAGGGCGGCTAAGCTGTTCACTTAACGTAGCGCAGACCTTTAGGTCTGCTCCTTCGTTCCCGCCAAAACCACCCCATAAGCAGGGCTAAAGCCCTGCGCTACGTCTTAAGTGAACGGTATTGGGGCTAGGGTGAGGGTACCATAAGTTAATTTTTTTTAACCTTTGGTCGCGTAGCAATAGGGAGCCCCCGAAGTGTCATTGCGAGCGGTAGCGAAGCAATCTCCATGCGTGTGGATGAGATTGCTTCGGCATATCGGCTGCCTCGCAATGACGCTTCGGGTCTCTGATTGAGAACGCTACCAACATATTGTAACTGGTTAAACAAAAACCATGTACGGCGGCAACCTGGGTTATTTATTCAAATTGCTTTTTAAACAAATTGAATTGTTCCTTTAACCTGACCAATTCCTCTTTCAGAAAAGCTATTTCCCGTTCCAAAGCTTCCAGGCGCGGGGTTTTGATTTGGATTTCCCCTTGATCCGGTTGGCTTTCGATGATTACTTCCCCGCACAAGAGATGGGCATATCTGTTTTCCTTTCTGCCGGCTTCTCTGGGAAGTTTTTGCACAAAAGGCCCTTTGGGATCATCGATCAGCCCTTGCAGTATCTTTTCCACCTCGTCCAGGCTTTCAAATTCATAAAACCGGGCGGTATGGGTGCGCAATTCTCCCAAAGTTTGCGGCCCCCGCAGGAAAAGCTCGGCTAAGATACTTATTTCCTGAATAGCAAAGTTATTGATAGCCTGGATATTATGCTTATACTTGTCTACTCTGTCCCCGGCGCTGGAAACCTGCCAGATCAATTTTTTGAACCGCAACTCTTCCAGCACTATAGAGAGTTCTTCATCGTTCAGTTCCATCACCGGATCGCGGTTCGATTTTTGGTTACAGGCGTTGGTCAAGGCGTTCAGAGAAAGGGGATAATATTGAGGGGTGGTTAGTTCTTTTTCAATCAGAGAGCCTAAAATTCTTACTTCGACAGGTGAAAGTAAAATTTCCATACGTTCTCCATCCCTGAGATGATTAATACCAAGTTACATTTATCGTAGCGCAGACCTTTCGGATATTTCGGTGTGTTTCACGCCGAAATTAACCAGGGGTAACGTTCCCCTTTATGGTTTCGGTGTGACACACACCGAAACATCAACATCAAATGGATAATCTTCACAGCCCCGCTTCATCCAAAATAGCCGGTACCCTATCCTCGGCGCCGATGGCCATGACGTGGGCGCCGTGGCAGAGGTCTTTCATCCGGCGGATTTGGCGGCCGGCGATCGAGATTCCGGCTTCCATCTGGTATTTGGCGGCCAGCTTCTTGTCGTCTTGCGCGCGCTCTTTGGCGGCGTTGAGTTCGGCGATCAGATCATCCGGCACCTGGATACCGGGAACGAACTTGTTCAGGTAATTGGCCATTCCCGCCGATTTAAGCAACAGGATACCGGCCATGATCTTGACGTCGAATTGGCGGGCAGTTTCCATAAATTTAGCGAATTTGTCCATATTATAAATTGCCTGGGTCTGGAAAAATTTGGCCCCGGCGTTGACCTTCTTTTCAAACTTGATCAATTGCGGCTCAAGCGGTTCGGCTTCAGGAGCAACAACCGCTCCGGGAAAGAATTCCGTTGCCCCGTCCAGTTGAATACCGGTTGTCGTTGGCTTGCCAGCGGAAACGGTGGCGCAATCATAGCCGCTGTTCAGGCGGGCGATGACCTGCAAAAGCTGCACCGATTCCAGATCGAAAACCGGCTTGGCCTGCGGGTGATCGCCTACGCTGATATAGTCCCCGGTCAGAGCCAAAACGTTCCTGATGCCTAATACATGGGCGCTGAGCAGATCGGATTGGATAGCCAGACGGTTGCGGTCTCGGCAGGTCATCTGGAAGACCGGCTCCAGCCCGGCCTCTATCAATAAGTGACTGGCGGCCAGCGATCCCATGCGCATCACTGAGCTTTGGTTGTCGGTGACGTTGACGGCGTGTACCCGGCCTTTCAGGAGGTGGGCGTGTTCCAGCATCTGCTGAACATTGGTGCCCTTCGGCGGCCCGGCCTCGGCGGTTACGGCGAATTTCCCCAGGCTGAAGACTTCTGCTAATCCGGTCATGCGGCCCCCCCTTTCTTGCGTTCCAAAGTCAGGCTGTGCGGTTTGTTGGATGTGGCGTAATTTTTAGCGGCCAGCGGCGTTTTCATCTTATCTAATTGGTTGAGCAAAAGCAGGCGTTTATAAATCATGACCCAGGCGCATTCCCGCTCCTGATTGACCTCGCACATGCCTTTATTCATCCCCCCGCAAGGGCCGTTGAGCAGCCCCTTGGGGCAGTTGGTGACCGGGCAGATCCCGCCGGTTTCGTTCAGCACGCAATCCCCGCAAAGGGAGCAGCGCTCGGCAAAGACCCCGAAGCGCTGGATGTTGCCTAAAAACATGGTATCATTGGCAGCATAGACCGGCTTGTCCAGAATCTCGCTGAAAGTCTGCACCCCGGCGCCGCAAGACAAAACCAGAAAGGCTTCGGCCTTGTCCGCCGCTTCTTTATTCAGGCGCACCTGACGCTTCATGTCCAGGATATGGCAATCCGATTCGCCGACAAACGAGCCGACAACCTCCTTGCCCTCGGCTTCCAGTTTGGCCTTCATTTCTTGAATTTGCTCTGCCCCGCCGGTCATACAAGTGGTGGCGCATTCGCCGCACCCCACCAGAAAGACCCGCTGTATCCCCGCAAGGCAGCGCATAACCTGCGCCATGGGTTTCGGTTTGGTGATAATCATTTATTTTTCTCCTTTAGCTATTCTTATATTCCCTCATTTCAAACATCCAATTTCGCCAAAGATTTTACAAACAACGGGAAACAATCAAGGTTTTCTTTTGCGGTTTTACAAACCAGGGCATTATCCACTTTCCAATACAAATGAATCAATATATTACGCAACCCGGCCAAGTCCTCTAACCGTTTAGATAAATATTTATCTATTATTCCTAATTCGGTTAAATTTTTAAAGCAATCCTTATAACTTTGTGGAGCCATGCCCAATTTGCCGGAAACGTGGTAGCAGATGTCGATAGTCGCCTGTATTGCAATAATCAAATTATATTTTAAAATATCCAGTTGCATTTTGTTTTGAATTATGTCTTCTGTGGATGATTCTAATATAGATTTGACAGACTTCAATGCCTCATTCATTTCACTGATAAATTGATTTACACGCTCAATATTAATTTTACTCATCGACACCCACCAAATCTTTAAAAAGACGTCTGTTTAAAGGCTGCAAGTCAAAATAAAGATTCCAAACCCTGCTAATCACATCCACCCGCAAATCATCATCCCGGTTGGTTAATAATCTACCACAAGTTACATGATATTGAAACCCTATCGGAGCATAATTAAAAACCTTGGTGTCTATAGTCACCCGCCTGATTTGATCGTTCAAATCCGAAGCTAATTTAAATTCATAATCCCAGGCACCTTCCCGGTTTATGCACTTCTCATCCACATACACCGCCACATCCAAGTCCCGGAAGTATTGCCCATCCACAAAGGAACCGTGCAGATAGGAGAAGATAATCTCCTCCCGCTCGGCTAAAATGTCCGTTAGTTGCCGGATGATGGCTTCTTTTTCGGTTGTGGGAAGGGTGGTTGGTTTCATGATTTTATTCTGTAGTGTGGGCTGTGCCCACTGGTTTTGCTGGACACAGCCCACACTACAATGGATGCTTCGACGTATTCCCACGTTGAAACAAATAAGGACTATATTAAATCAAGATTATACGATTCTCTAATGCCATCATAATACCCCCTTGCATAAGCCACATGTGGACTTCTATGTCTTACAGTACCAGCTTGGCTAAAAGGTAGATTATCAAGATCAATGTTTATGTTAAGTTCAGAACGTTTTTCAAGTCCATGGTTTTTTCCAAGTTCATATGCACAACCGGCATATTTATGTCTGCCTTCATTTCCTTGGTCTAATGGTAAGTCGTTAAATTTTGGATTATATCTATGCTTTTTGTTACAGGTGTTATCCATTTTGCTTTCTCCTTTATGATATCGATGTTTCGGCGTGTCCTCACGCCGAAACAGATAATGGCAACTATTTCCCCCGCCTAGCCCTGATTTCCCCTACCGCCTGCCGCACACCTATCTCGCCCAGCCACTTATCTCTATCTTTAGTATAATCGCCGTAACCGGTTTCAAATTGTTGGATGAATCTTGCCGTACCCACCGGCCCTAGAGCTTTTATTAATGCTTCCATCCCTGTCTGTCTGATTTGATTGGGGTTCATGGTTTGATTTCTTTTGTTATGCGGCATAAGAAGAAACGTTTGGTTAAGATACCCCAAGCTGCGTCCTTATTGCCGTATTAATTTTCTGCATATCTTCTTCCGATAGTCTGCCGATTTTCTCGGATAAGCGCAACTTACTAACCGTAGTTAATTGATCCGCCATAGCTTTCCCCTGTTTTCCGTTTAATATGACATAAGTTTCACTGGGATAAAGGCGATCGGTATTGCTTGTAAGCGGCACCACCTGAACACGATTTATAAATCTATTGGAGGTATCATTGCTGACTATCACCGCCGGGCGTTTCTTGCGAATTTCTCCGCCCATTGAAGGCTCAAAATTTACCCACCACACATCACCACGGTTCATGAACGCTGTCTCCAAAAGTAGCTTCAGCCCATTCCAAGGCTTCTTTTTCCCTGGTCTTGTCCTTTGCCATCTGCCGGTAGCCTGCTTCCAGTTCCGATTTGATGACATACGGACGGATTAAATCCTCCACGAAATGGCTGATTTTTCTACGCCCTACCATAAGGTATAATTTTGTATAGACTTCTTCGTCTATGCTGATTGTAAGTTTTTTTTGCATGATTTTATCCTTGGTAGCACAAGCTTCCAGCTTGTGACGCACAGGCTGGAAGCTTGTGCTACCGGATGCAGGAATTTATTCCCATCCCCCCGTTATAAAGGAAGGGATGGAGACAGAAAAAACCGCTCGTTACTTCTTCTTCGCCGCATGAATCGCTACATCGTGCACGTCTTCGGAGGCTTCGAAGATGGCTTCGGCTAAGGTCGGGTGGGCATGGATGGTTTCGCTGATTTGATGAGCGGTGGCGCCCATTTTAATGGCCAGGGTCACTTCGGCGATTAAGTCGGTGGCGTGGGGCCCCATGATTTGCGCGCCTAAAATCTTATCAGTCTTGACGTCCACCACCAGGCGTACTGTGCCCTCGGTCTGGCCCATGGCCTGAGCCTTGCCCAGCGCCATGAAGGAGAAATTGCCCAGGGTGACGTCAAAGCCCTGCTCTTTGGCTTTGTCGGCGGTCAAACCCACGCTACCGATTTCGGGGGAGGTGAAGATACAGCTTGGCACCAGGCTATAATTCATACTGGCATTGCCGCCCATGGCGTTGGCCGCCGCTATCAGTCCTTGCTTGGCGGCGACATGCGCCAGCATAATCTTGCCGACCACATCCCCGATGGCGTAAATCCCGTGGACGTTGGTTTCCATTTTGTCATCAACCAGAATTTCGCCGCGCCGTCCCTGTGCGATGCCCATTTCCCTTAAGCCGATGTCTTCGGTATTCATGGAACGCCCGATGGAAATCAAGGCCATATCGGCGCTGACCGGCTCCTTGCCCTCCAGTGAGGCGACCACTTTATCGCCCTGCACCTCAATCCTGGTGATTTGTGACTGGTTGAGGATTTCCACCCCCCGCTTTTTCAGAATCAGGCGCAAACGCTGTCCGATGACTTTATCTTCGGTAGGCAGGATGTTGGGTAAAAGCTCCAGAATGGTGACCTTGACGCCCAGTTCGGAGAAGATGCAGGCAAATTCGCAGCCGATAACCCCGCCGCCTACAATAATGATACTTTCGGGCAGTTCCTTTAAGTTCAGGGCTTCGTTGCTGGTGATGATTTTTTTGCCGTCGATGTTGAAGGCCGGAATCAGGGCCGGACGGGAGCCGGTGGCGATGATGATTTTATCGGCCTGTAATTCCACCCCGCCGCCGTTGCAGCCCTCGACCCACACCTTATCCTTGGCGGTAAGCACGCCGCGGCCTTTGAGCACGGTCACGCCGTAGCTTTTCAGCAAAAATCCGACGCCGGAGATGAGATTGGCAACAATCTTGTCCTTGCGTTCCACCATGCGGGCGAAGCTGGGCTTAATCTGCGTCACTTCCACGCCATATTCTTCGGCATGTTTGATGTGAGCCAAGACTTCGGCACAAGTCAGCAGCGCCTTGGTAGGGATGCAACCGCGGTTTAAGCAGGTTCCGCCCACCTTATCCATCTCCACCAGACAAACCGCTGCGCCCAATTGAGCGACGCGAATGGCGGCGGTATAGCCTCCCGGCCCGCCGCCTAATACTGCAACGTTAAAAGCTTCCATGTGTTGGAACTCCTTGGAAAACACGAGGTACGAGATACGAGATATGAGGTACGAAAGAATCCAGATGTTTCGGCGTGGGGACACACCGAAACATCCGATTTGTTTTTCCGTATCTCGTATCTCGTACCTCGTATCTCGGCAGTTAATCTTATATCCCCTGACTATCCTTCGCCGCCTGCACCGTATTAGACAACAGCATAGCAATCGTCATCGGGCCGACCCCGCCCGGAACCGGGGAGATGGCCGCGGCCTTTTCCTTGACCGCCTCGAAATCAACATCTCCGGCAAGCGATCCGTCATCCAGGCGATTGACGCCGACATCGATGACTACTGTGCCTTCACTGACCATATCGGCGGTGATAAACTTAGGCTTGCCGATGGCGGCGATCAAAATCTCGGCGCGCCGGGTTTCCGCCGCCAAATCCTTGGTGCGTGAGTGACAAACCGTCACGGTAGCGTCTTTTTGCAGAAGCAACAGGGCAACCGGCTTGCCCACGATATTGCTGCGGCCTACCACCACCGCCCGCTTGCCTTTAATCTCGATCCCGCTGTATTCCAGCATCTTGATTACCCCGAACGGGGTACAAGCTACAAAAGTCGGTTCGCCCACCAACAATTTACCCACGTTATAGGGATGAAAACCGTCCACGTCTTTGGCCGGGGAGATGGCGTTCAGTACCTCTTTTTCATCAAGCTGTTTGGGAAGGGGAAGTTGAACCAAAATCCCGTGAATCTTGGGGTCGTTGTTGAGCTTGTCAATCAAATCCATAAGCTGCGATTGTGTGGCATCTTTGGGCAGCAAGTGCTTTTCCGAATAAATCCCTACTTCGGTGCAACCCTTTTCCTTCATGTTGACATAGACCTGAGAGGCCGGGTTTTCCCCAACCAGCACAACAGCCAGACCGGGCGTCAGGTTGTGTTTGGCCTTCAACTCGACAATCTGCGCCGCCAATTCCTGGCGAATTTTCTTGGAAATCTGATTTCCGCTAATAATCTGAGCGCTCATGCATTACTCTCCCTTGGGATTTTTGGTTGGTGATTGAACGATCTATATAGTAGGGTGGGCTGTGCCCACCATTTGGTGGGCACAGCCCACCCTACAATACTTTTAACATACCTTTAAGCTTATTGATACGCTGAATTCCTGCAAGCTTTTCCGGTAATTTTTGTAGATTTCTTCCCTGCACTCATCAAGCAAAAACTTCTCAAGTAAAAATTCCAGTTCTTCTTTTTCTTCAGTGGATAAGCTTTTAATTTCTTCTACCAGGTTATCAAATGTTAAGTGCATAATCATCCCCTTAAAAAACCTCACTTCGCCCCGTGGCACTTCTTAAACTTTTTCCCGCTGCCGCAGGGACAGGGGTCGTTGCGGCCTACTTTGGTGCCGGTGTGCTTTTGCGGGACATGGGAGGGTTCCTTGATCTGCTCCTCGACATGGTGCTGGCGTTGCTCTTCCACCTGTTCTTCCTCTTCCACCGCCCGTACTCTCAGCAGATGATGCGCCACTTCCTGCTTGATCATCTCGATCATCTGGGCGAACATCTCGAAGCCCTCGCGCTGGTATTCCACCAATGGGTCTTTATGCCCGTAACCGCGCAGGTTGATACCCTCCTTCAGTTGATCGATGGCGTGCAGGTGCTCCTTCCAGTTGGTATCGATGGTCTGGAGCATAATAATTCGTTCGATATGCCGCATCATCGGTTCGGTAAGCTGTTGCTCTTTATAAGTGTGCACCGCTTGCACCGTTTCCTGTATTTTATCCCGCAGTTGCTGATAATTCAGCTCGTTATGCCACTGCTCGACGGGAAATACCATGCCGAACTGACGCAGCAGGGCATCGCCTAAGGCGTGGCAATCCCATTCATCGGGATGTTGTTCCGGGTCAATGTGATTGTCGATAATCTTATCGACCACTTCCCCCATCATCTCCAGCACCCAACTTTTAAGGCTTTCCCCTTCCAAGACCTGACGGCGCTGGGCGTAAATCACCTCGCGCTGCTTGTTCATCACATCATCGTATTCCAGCAGGCGCTTGCGGATTTCGTAGTTGTTACCCTCCACCCGCTTTTGGGCGTTTTCCAGCGCCCTGGATACCAGGTTATGCTCGATGGGCTGATCCTCTTCCATCCCTAAGCGGAGCATGATATTGGAGATGCGCTCGGAGCCGAAAAGCCGCATCAGGTCATCTTCCAGGGAGATATAGAAACGGGAGGAGCCGGGATCGCCCTGCCGACCGGATCGGCCGCGCAACTGATTATCGATACGGCGGCTCTCGTGCCGCTCGGTGCCGATGATATGCAGCCCACCCAATTCCACCACCTTTTTATGCTCGGCAAGCCAGGCGTCATGCTCCGGGGTATTCAATTCCGCCTCGGCCCCGCCCAGCACAATATCGGTACCGCGTCCGGCCATGTTGGTGGCGATGGTTACCGCCGCCAGCCGGCCGGCCTGGGCGACGATGTGCGCTTCCTTTTCATGATATTTGGCGTTCAAGACCTCGTGCCTGACCCCGCGCTGCTTCAACAGAGCGCTCAAGCGTTCCGATTTCTCGATGGAGATGGTGCCCACCAGCATCGGCTGTCCGGTTTTATGCACCTCGACAATTTCATTGCAGACCGCCTTGAACTTTTCCCGTTCGGTGCGGTAAATGACATCGGGATAATTGGTGCGTACCATCGGTTTATTGGTAGGAATCACCGCCACATCCAGACCGTAGATGTTGTTGAATTCCAGCGCCTCGGTATCTGCCGTACCGGTCATACCGGCCAGTTTGTCGTACATGCGGAAATAGTTTTGCAGGGTGATGGTGGCTAAAGTCTGATTGGCCTTGGCCACTTTCACGCCCTCTTTGGCCTCCACTGCCTGATGCAAGCCGTCGCTCCAGCGCCGTCCCGGCATCATCCGTCCGGTGAACTCATCGACGATAATCACCTGGCCGTCTTTGACCACATAATCCACCTCGTTTTCAAAGACGGTATGGGCCTTGAGCAACTGGTTGATATTATGTTCGATAGCCAGCCCCGTCTCCATCTGCCATTGCAGTTGCGCCAACATTTTCTCTTTGTCCTGCGGGGCTAAATCCGGGTTGCGCTGAATCTCGTAAATCTTGTCGTGGAAGGCCGCGTCCTGATTTTTGAAACTGACGTTGCCGAAAAGCTTGGGGTTGCGCTGCGCCAAATAATCCCGCCCGATTTTGTTCAGTTCGGCGCTCTTGCCCTCCTCGTTTAGAGCGTAATAAATCTTTTCATCCAGCAGGCCAGATAAGGTCTTTTCCCGGCGGTGGTTGCCCTCTACCTCTTCCAGAGCCTTGGCCAGCCGTTTATCCTCCATGACCTGCAAGAAACCGGCGTTTTTGGGATCGGCGTATTTGCAAAGCAGGAGCACTTCCGCCTTTTCGTCCAATTGAGTATCGGTACTTAGTTTGTTGGCCTGTTGCAACAATTCCTGTATCAGGCTTTGCTGTTTATGGCGCACCAATTCCCGGATATAGGGATTATAGGCATCGAAAGCCTCGTCTCCGGCCTGTTCCACCTCACCGGAGATAATCAGCGGGGTGCGGGCTTCGTCGATTAAGATGCTGTCCACCTCGTCCACGATGGCGAAGTTATGCCCGCGCTGGACATAATCCTCCAGGCGGAATTTCATGTTGTCCCGCAGATAGTCGAAGCCGAATTCGTTGTTGGTGCCGTAGGTTGTATCGGCCTCATAAGCCTGCTGGCGCTGCTGATCGTTCATCTCATGCTGGATGATACCCACCGTCAGCCCCAGATAGGTATAGATTTTCCCCATCCACTCGCTGTCGCGCCGCGCCAGATAGTCGTTGACCGTGATGACATGCACGCCTCGGCCCAGCAAGGCATTGAGATAGACCGGCAATGTTGCCACCAAGGTCTTGCCTTCGCCGGTTTTCATTTCGGAGATTTTCCCCTCGTGCAGCATAATCCCGCCCATCAACTGGACATCAAAATGGCGCATGTTGAGGGTGCGCGAGCCTGCCTCCCGCACCATGGCGAAGGCTTCGCACAAAATATCGGCGAATACGGTGTTGACCAACTCCCTTAACCTTAACCGTAACTTTTGACGCTCGGCGCCGCTGCTTTGGGCGATCTCCGCCTTGATACTGTCCACTTCCGGCTGGATTTTCTGGTATTCCTCCCGGACCTGTTTTTTGAACGCTTCAGTCTTAGCTTTTAATTGCGCTTCACTTAAAAGACTGATTTGCGGTTCCAGCGCATTTATCTGATCGACATACGGGCGCAAGCGTTTTAACTCACGCTCATATTTGCTGCCAAACATCTTTTTCGGCAAGGCCGCCGTTTTCTTCAACAGAGCTTGTAACATAATAGTCGTTCTCCTTTCAAGCTTATTATTATAGCAGGTTGCAGGAGAAAGTAAAAGGTGAAAAATGGGCGATTTGCGGCATATAAATTCTTCTCTATAAATATTGCTACCCATTGACAAACAATATCTTTCTTGATAACCTTTCAAAGATAATTTCAGAAAGGAAATAAAGTTGCCGACTATCTCCCGGTTTTTTGGCATAATGATCAGAATGTATTATGACGAACATAACCCGCCTCATCTTCATGCTGAGTATCAAGGGGGAAAAGCCCTATTCGATTTTTCAGGGAATATAATCCGCGGGGGTTTATATTCAAGAACGGCCACAAAGCTTATCAGGGAATGGATAGACCTTCATGTTATAGAACTTGAAGAAGATTGGGAATCGGCCAAAGAAGGCCAGGAAATTAAACCAATTGAACCGTTGAGGTAAAAATGTGGAATTTAAATGAAGTAATTAAAATTGAATACAAATGCAGATATGTTTTTCATGTTGAATTCGATGACGGGGCAAATGGAGATATAGATTTTGAAGAATATCTGCAAAAAGGCCCAATATTTAAACCGTTACGGGATTTAAATTTCTTTAAACAGGCAACAATTGACGGGGGAACAATAACTTGGCCTAATGGAGCGGATATCGCGCCTGAAACGTTGTATGAAAAAATACAATTAGTAACAACGTATTGATTTTATATTCCTTAAATTATCCGGTATTAAGCGTAACATTCGGTCTATGACCGGGTTTAAACTTAAAAGTAATTGTACTGTTATATAACCCTAAACAATCACCTGAAAATCACAGAAGGAGCGTGGTAATGAGAAAAGCGGTTTCATTGTTTTTATTGGTCTGTTTGGTTTTAGTCTATCCGAATATCGTTGCGGCAGATCATTTAAAATTAAACATGACCGATTTGTATATTATCGCCATTGAAACCATCGTTGATAACAGCTTTGGAACGACACTGGAAGTAATCCAAAATGATCTGCCGTTACGTCTTGAAGATAGCATCGATGCAGACAGCCCGATGCTAATAAAGATGACATTATCTCCGAAGGACTATTTAATCAGCCTTAAAAATAAGGATGATAAGGATATAAGAGTTTATCGAATCGATAAACATGAAGATAGGTATATTGTCAGACTTAAAAAATGTGATCAATGTAATAGTTATAAAGATTTGTGTTCGATAAAAAGAAAAATGGTGCCGGACAGTACCGGCAAGAGGTTAACGGAATATACGGTCATAAATAATGAGCCTAATAAAACAGTAATATATTGTATTGAGAAAAAGGATAAGGAAATATCTATAAAGGAAAAAGGCAGCGCCGGTTTTAAGCTTATTGTTAAATACGCTGAAAATGTTACTGATAATGGTAAAGAATTTACCCTTTTAGATTCCGCTAATCATGAAATTACAAAATTTGAAATTGATGAGGATAAAGTTAAAATAGATTTTAAAAGTGAAGTTGCAAGGATTTTCAATGCTACAACAAATGCCGCCACAATTGATACGGTATATTTATTTAATACGTCAATAAACAGCGTTACTATTGACAGCGCAACAATTAATAGTACCGACACTGTAGAGCTTAAAGATTATAAATTGACAGCTACCGGCATTGTAAAAACCGATTATGTTCCACCCTTAAACTATAGTATATTAAAGAGTTCGCAAGAAACAAACAAACTAATAAAGGATATAAAAAAATACGGGGTAACATTACCACCACCCGATGTCGAGAAATTGACTTCGTCCCAAATAAATGGAACAATTAACCCTTTTCCAACAACATCCCAAGCAGAGAGCGGTAACTATACGTTTTATTATCAACTTAAAGAGGATTTAAAACCAAATGAGCGATTAACCATTACTACACCGGACAACCGCGAGGCTCACTATAAAGTAACCGGGAAAAGCTGGTGGAGTATAAGGGCCGGAGAGGCTTATCTGCTCGGCGATAAGGATGTACGAACCATCGTATTGTTACGGGTTGTCAATCCCGCCAGAGATATTGATAAAGATTTAACTGAATTTTGGGCATTTGAGACTAGTACAATGTGGAAGAGGCTTAAATATCAATTTGCTAATAGATTTGATTGGAATATCGGCACTACAATTCTCAAAGGTGGAGATAAAAACAGTAATATACAAAACAAAACATTTTTGCTTGCCGGTGCTTCTTGGCAATTACATAAATATTTTGATTTGGCAGGCGGATGGGCATTGGCGAATGATGGCGGGCAATGGTACGCAGGCATAAGTATGGATTTGAGAATGTTCGTTGATTTAGCGCAAGTTCTTGCCGGTAACCCGGTAATTGATAAAGATTCTCAATAATAAGGGACTTCTAAGGAACTTTAATGTGTACAAGGGTGAATGAGGGGCTTTAGTCTCCCCGCCCTTGGTACAATTGTGAGTAAGGGTTCCATCCCCACCAGGGCGGGGAAACCCCGCCCCTACAAGAAAGTTCCTTTTAAGTTTGACCCCGGCCCCCGGGTGACTCGCTTAGAAGATATTGACATACCCCCCACCCTAACCCTCAATGCTGTTGACTTAAGGAATTATAGAAAGGGTTCCCCATATCTGTCATTGCGAGCGGAGCGAAGCAATCTCAAGCCCCACGTGCGTTTGAGATTGCTTCGGCGGTAAGGCTGCCTCGCAATGACAATTCCTTAAGTCAACAGCATTGGGGATGGAGTGGGGATGATTATCACGATCCAGAAACAGTTTGAAGGGACATTTTTTCATCCCGCCAAATCCAGCCGTCTATACCCTTGCGGTATCTTCAACTGCGGGTATTTCCTTAACGTATCCGGAAAGACGGCAATGTAATAAGGGGCGTATTCCTCCTGCGGGGTGAATTTTTTCAGGGCGTCCTGCGGGCGGCTGCCGGTGGGGGCGGTGACGAGCAGGTATTGGTTCTGCGGGGTACTTATCTGATTATAGATGAAGCCGTCCCTGGCATCGAAGTAAATTCGTCCGCTCCAATAGTATCCGGGCTTGGAGGTAATCAGGGCATGGACGGCTAATTGTTCAAAGTTATCGATGTAAATGACCGATTTATCATGAATTGCAGCCAGGATTTGAGCCTGTCGCTGGTATCCGTCGATTTCCTTTTGCATGTAGTAATGATTTTCCATGGCCGGCAAAAGCGGGGCGTTAAAGCTGACCTGCTTTTGACCGGCGGGCAAGCCCTTTTGCTCGTGGCTTGAGATAATAGCGCGGTAAAAAAGCAAGGGGGAGAAATAGTTCAGCGCCATAAAGATAGCAACCAGCCAGGGGAAATATCTTTTACCGATTCCATCCAGCAGGCATATTACCGCGGTAACGATCCCCGGAAAGACATAGAGAGAATGCCGTGCCGGGGTAGGATAGGGCAGCCAGAACAATACAATCGGGATCACCCAGGCGGCCAGGAAAATGAAGACACGCCGCTGCCGGCGGTACAGATAAAAACAGGAAATCAGCGCCATTAGAGCCATCAATGGGCCGACGGCTAAAGCCAAAGTGATTAATGGGCGCGCCACTCGTTGTAACCAATTGCCGGTAACGTGAAATTTATTCAATTCAGTGAAAAAGTGTATCGGGGAAAAGTCATTCCAGGTTACCCCGATGGCGGCATATTGAAGAAGACTGAAAAGGACAAAACAGGCCACCGAGAAAATGGCAAAATGGAACAAGTGGCGCCTCTGCCAAAAATTTTTATAATAGAGTGTTCCCAACAAAAACGGCCAAAGCAGGAAAAAGACATCGGTGCGTAAAGCCATCGCTAAAACGCAAAAAACGCTGGCTGAAATTAGATCAAGGTAGGCTAATGTTTTCTTCTGCTCCAAATGTTTTAAACTCCGGTAAAACAGATAAATCGCAACCCACATCACCAGGCAGGCGGCGCTGGCAGGATGGCCGTAGCCGCTGACATCAAAAACGGATGGCGCCAGATGATAGGCAATAAGCGTATAGAAGGCGATTCTGGCGCTCAGCATCTCCTTGAGAAACAGGTACATCGGAATAGTAACCAATACGCTGCAAAGAAACGCCAGATGATTTACCAGGGGGAAAATCTGTGCGGAAGTGAGCGCTAAAAGCGGCTGGAGCTTGAAAATCAGCCAGTAATAACCGAAGCTGTAAAAATCGAAGACCAATAACTGGTTGCGCATGAAATCGCCCCGGTTGACGGCGTCGATGATGCCGTTGACCAGGACATAGCTATCCCCCTCGCTTGCTCCATACCGGTAAATAAAGGGGAAATGCAGTAATGACGCCCAGGCGAGCAATAAAAGCAGGTGCTTGGTTTGAATTATTCTGTCGGATGCTGCTTGGTTGGCCATGAAATCCCATTTTGCTACCGGATGCAGGGCAAATGCTCCCCTGAAAGTAGCCGTAGTGCCAGGGCTTTAGCCCTGGAAATTCAGCCCTAAAGGGCTGGGACTACGAAATTTAAGTTAAGACGTAGTCCAGGGCTTCAGCCCTGCTTTCGGATCCACATCAAACCCGGTAGCCGGTAGCAGACCTAAAGGTCTGCGCTACTTTCAAAACCTTCACAATCCGCTGCGCCGCCTGTCCGTCCCACTTTTCGGGCAGACGCCCTTTTTTATAAGCTCCCGCTAAAATCGCGGCGGTATGGGTTAAAATCTTTTCCCGATCACCGCCTACCAGGGTATTAGTTCCCGCGATAACCGTTACCGGGCGTTCAGTGTTTTCCCTCAGGGTCAGGCAGGGAACCTGCAAAACGGTGCTTTCTTCCTGTATCCCTCCCGAATCGGTTAAAATCAGCCGGGCTTTGCTCATTAGACACAAGAATTCCAGATAGCCTAAAGGCGGCAGGATGTTAATCCCGTTAGCAATCTTAGGCCGATTCAGATCGATTTCGTGCAGCATTTCGCCAAAACCAAACCCGGCGATTTGCTTGGCGGTACGGGGATGAACGGGAAAGATCAGGGGAATCCGCCGGCTTACTTCCTGCAAGGTGGCCAAAAGTTCGGCCAGGTTGTTCCGGTTGTCTACATTAGAGGGACGATGCAGGGTCAGCAAGGCATAGGGTGTCGTCAAACCTAACTGATTAATTATCGGTGACTGTTGCGCCTTCTCCTTATGCCGGTTGAGGGTATCGATCATCACATTGCCCACAAAGAAGATTTTCTCCGGACTGATGCCCTCCCGCAACAGATTTTCATTGCCGCTGATTTCGGTGGTAAATAAAAAATCGGAGATGGAATCAGTCAGGATGCGGTTAATCTCCTCCGGCATGGTGCGGTCGAAACTACGCAGTCCGGCCTCTACATGGGCGACCTTGATTCCTAATTTTGCCGCAACCAAAGCGCAGGCAATGGTGGAATTGACATCCCCTGCCACCAGCACCAAATCCGGCTTGTTCTGCAAAAGTAACGGCTCGAAACGCAGCATGATTTGGGCGGTTTGTTGGGCATGGGAGGCGGAACCTACCTCCAGATTCATATCCGGCACAGGCAATCCCAGTTGCTGGAAAAAGGTCTCGGCCATAACCTGATCATAATGCTGGCCGGTGTTGATCAGCGAGGCTTCAATCTCCCGATGCCTTTTCATCTCATCCAGCAGCGGGCCAATCTTCATGAAATTGGGACGCGCCCCGACGACGTTAAGTATTTTGGGCAAAGCAATCTCCTTGGCTTATACTATCCCCTGTTTGTTCTCAATATTAGCTTTAAGTTAAATTCCCCAGACTTTTCCCGCTTTTTTAGCGCCGGTTGATTTTATCTCCGAAGCTAGCTGTTGCAATTTAACCAATACCTCTATTTTTTTCTCAAACGGGAGTTTTGCCCTTTCTTTATGGAACAGAGCTTTCCCCATAAATAGCTTTTCCACTTCAGATGTATTTACAGTCTTATTTCTCATAATATAGTCTCATAAGCTGTTCATATTTTTCGTTTAAGCCGTATTTTTGCAAGATTTTCTGCAAATATTCCCCATCCAGTTCCGCTTCATCCATAAATTTAATTATTCGTTCTTTGTCTTTCGGTCTAAATGTTTGCAGCATTATGGCTACCAGATATTCTGCTTTGATAACCCTCATGCCGGTTTGCTTGTATTTAGTTGCTACCGCATTTTCTACCGCTTCCCGGACAAGCTCGTTATAAACCGGAATGAATTGAACCGGAACGCCTTCAATGATAACTTGTTCCCTCTCAGGGGGATAGCCTTTTTCTGCCAGGTAATCATATATTGGTGAAAGGGTAATCAGTCCCCGGGTTTCTTTTGCCGGGACGAAAAAAATATCCAAATCATAAGTAAGTATCGGCTCTATATAAAATATTGCTGCAATCCCGCCGCAAACGGCATATCTTCCGATAACCCCGTGCTCTTCCATTTCATTGATGATTTTTAAGGTGTTTTCCATTACCCGCTTCCGGCCTGATTTTAAAACTGCGTCAGCGTGCCGTCGCTTTTGGCCTTCCTTACCGCGAAATGAAAACAGGCCAGCCCCACGGGAAGCATTACCAAAGAAAAAAGGCTAAGTACGGTAATATTAGGCAGAAGTTGTCGTAAAGTATACCCCTTAAGCAGGGCATACCGCATCCCCTCCAAAGAATAGGTTATGGGCAAATAGCGGGAAACGATTTGCAGCCATTGGGGAAGAACGGTTATCGGATAATAAACCCCGCCCACCAATCCGGATAAGGTGGTAAAAATCCAGGTAAACGGGTCGCCCCTTTTTAACACCATGATAAAGCTGGCGGACAGAATGCCGAAGGAACTGAAAGCCAAGATGGTTAATATCAGGACGATTAAGCCTCCCAGATAATTAGCCTGTTGAATTTGCAAGTCGAAAACCAGACTGCCTAAAACCAGATATACCACCACCCGCAGGGACGTCCAGATGAAGCTGTACAGGCTCGAAGAGACTATAATGGTGGGAATCCGGGTGGGGGTTGCCAGCAGCGCTTCCAACGTTCCGGCCACCTGTCCGCTGCGGATGGTCTCAGTCATCGACTTTAACGCCAGTCCCAGATAATCGCCGAAAGCCACGCCGATAATGACATAGGAAAAATAATCCCCGCCGTATTTTTTAAGATAGGGATTCATAGTCCCGCCCAATAACCGCGAGATGAAAAAAAACATGGAGGCGGAAATGAAGATGCTGAAAAACTGCATCAGAAAACTTAATTTATAGCTGGCTGAGGCGGTAAAATCCTTGCGCACAAAAGCCCAGGGTTTGGCGAAAATATCCATGGTATTTAAAACCTAATCCGGGTAGCCGGAATCAAAAAAATTGGCAGCGTTCTCAATCAGAGACCCGAAGCATCATTGCGAGGCAGCCTTATCGCCGAAGCAATCTCATACGCACACATGGAGATTGCTTCGCTCCGCTCGCAATGACACTTCGGGGTCTCCCTATTGCTACGCGACCAAAAAATTAATAGACCACAGAAACACAGAAGAGGAAGAAACAAGGTAATTATTTTTATAAAGCCAAGCTTTTCCTTAGCGCCTTATCAATATCTTCCATTTTAGAACAGTTACCAATAACTTTATCAATCTCCCTTTCTAAAACTGTCGCTAAATTATCAGTTACAATTACGGAATCAGACACTATTTTCATTTGCCTGCCCAACTCGCTATTTTGGGAAACGTGAACACGTGTTTCCCCTCTTCTGTCAGGATTTGATGTAATTAATGCCACTATACGTTGCTTAAATTCTGTTTTTAAATTATCCGCTTGAACCACAAGGGCGGGACGTTTCTTATATGTTTTTAGATCGGAATTGGGAAAGCGCACGAGTATTACATCGCCTCGGCTACAATTCATCATAAGCCTCCATCCCCGCAAAACTCCAATCTTCTTCGAAAGTGCGTAAGCGCATTCTCGTTTCCAAAGCTTCTTCGGGTGACCAACCTAATTTCCCTGTCGATAATTCTTTTTGTCCTGATGTTGTTACATTATTAAAGCATTTATCATATCCCCGTGTTTTAGTTGCGAGTGTTTCTACCCCTGAAGGAATGAATTGCCCGCGTGAACCTCTCTGAAGATGACGTAAAAGAGCAAGAGGATCTGTTTTCGGTTGGGAAGAAACAACATAATCCTCCTGCCAATTTCCTGAAGTCAATCCTAATGCCGTAGTATTGGGGAAATGATAGCCAATAGTATTTAAATTATTCACCGCTGAACCTCCTCTCAAGCTCTCCCTCAATAATTTTAAAGAACCAGTCATCGGTAATAGTATGAGCGGAATCGATCCATTTTTGAAAGCCTTCGGGAAGTGGAGGTACATTTGCCCCTGTGGTATGAACCATTGTTTCCCATAAAAGTGCGGGTTTTGCTTCTTTATGACCGGTAGCAAAACAGACGGTTACCATCCCCTTTGGATTTGCGCAGGAGAATGCGGATTGCCAACTAAACAAGTTTGGTAATTTTCTGATATTGTTAGTAAACAGATTTTGGGGAAGCTCAAGAGTGACTTTCATTTTTTCACGCAAAAATGTATAAATATCCGTAGATTCATAATCAAACTCCACAGCGTCGATATACCTAAGAAACAATCCCTCTATCTTTAGATCAGAGGGTTTAGGATGGGCTGAAAATAACTTATGGATAATATCAATACAACGTGACCTAAAGTCATCCCATGTATATTTATGAGTATCATTTATTGTTATAATACCAGGCCCTATTTGTACTAACGGCCAATCTCCCGATGAATATCTGAACCGGTGCTGAACAATATGCGCCGCCATTTCATCAGGAATCATAGCGCTTGGTAATTGTTCGTGCTCAGGATAGTTGCTCGAAAGCCGCTCATACAAACGGCCAAGCAATAGCTTATAATGGGGGTCTATCAATATGTTAGGAGCCGGTGAGGCTAGTGTCCATTTTATCTCCAATATGCTTTCTACTAACGGTTTATTTTTTAAAATTTTTTCTGGCATAACCTCTCCTTTGATCTTTACTATTATTGCGCCCTGTTCTACTTATTATTGTATAATTACCCTTTAAATTTTATGTCGGGTCGTTTTTCAAAGTCAAATGCTGGAAAATCTCCTCTAGGCTGGCTTTTTGCGGATAACAGGCTTCAATCGAAACCTGCTTTTGCATCAGATACGCCAATAGATCGTTGATCGCCCCATCGGAGCTTGCCAGTTCCACTTCCCAGCCTTTACCCAATCCCCCCGGTTTATCAGCCGCCTGAACATGCGTCATACCGGGATAGGCCGACAATAATTCCTGCAAATGATTGGCGTAAGATTGCAATTGCAGCCAGTAACGCGGGCGGCTGTACTGTTCCCTGATTTGAACCGGTGTGCCGCACAACTTGATCTTTCCCTGATCGAGAATGGCGATGTGATGGCACATCTCGGCTTCCTGCAAGTTATGGGTGCTGAAAAACACCGTCCGCCCCTGCTTCTGGACAATTTCATTGATGACAAACTCTCTTAAATGATGGGCGGCGGCAGGATCCAGGCTGCGGGTGGGTTCGTCCATAAAGAGCACCGCGGGATCAATCAATAATCCCCGGAGGATGGCCATTTTTTGCCGCATCCCGGTGGAATAGTCCTTAAACATTTTACCCGCCGCCTTGGTCAGTCCCACCAAATCCAGCAATGAGTCGACGCGCTGTTTGGCTTGCGTCTTGTTCAGATTATATAAGACGGCGAAAAACTCCAGATTCTGGCGCCCGGTCAGCCGCCAATAAAAGCTGCGCTCGTCGCTGATTACATAGCCCACGGAGCAGCGGACATCCCAGCTTTCCCGGACGGTGTCATAGCCGTTGACTAATGCCCGCCCCTCATTGGGATACACCAGGGTGCAGAGGATTTTTATCAAAGTGGTTTTGCCCGCTCCGTTGACCCCCAAAAGCCCGAAAAGCTCACCCTTCTGGACGGTCAAATCCACGCCCGCCAGTGCGGTCACCTCCTGGCGCTTAAAGGGGTGGCGCAGCATTTCCCGGTAACGTTTGATGACGGGATAGCGCTTGGTCACCCCCTCGATCAAAATAGCATAATCGCTAGCCGCCATAGGGTACAATCTCTCCCGCCAAATCATAATCTTCGGCGGCGGTAATTTGGGCGCGGTAAATCCGGCCTACCTGCGCATCTTTACTTGCGATATAACAAATGCCGTCCACTTCCGGCGCCTGATAAACAGTACGTCCCCAGGGACGGGAATTATCCCCGCCGCTGTCGCAAACCAGTAATCCGGTTTTTTGACCGATCAACTCCCGGTTATGCTCAAAGGCGATTTCCTGCTGTATCTGAAACAAATAATCCCGCCGCTGTTGCTTGACCTTTGCTGAGACTTGCCGCGGCAATTTGGCGGCAGGGGTGCCTTCTTCACGCGAATAGGTAAAAACTCCCAGGCATTCAAACCGTGTGGTGCGGACAAATTCGATCAGTTCCCGGAAATGCTTATCGGTCTCGCCGGGAAACCCCACCATCAGAGAGGTGCGGATTGCCAGATCGGGAAGCATCTGCCGCATCCTGTTGAGCAAATCCTCGATCTGCCGCCGGGAAACCTGCCGTCCCATCAGCTTAAGAATATCATCGTTTATGTGTTGCAAGGGTAAATCGATATAGGGGCAAATTTTTTCTTCTTCGGCCATCAAGTTTAGCAATTCCAGGGAAATGTGGGCGGGATGTCCGTAAAGCAGGCGAATCCACTCTACCCCTTCGACCCGCGCCAATTTGCCCAGCAAATTTATGATATTATGCTCCGGGGATAAATCCTGCCCGTAACCGGTGGTATCCTGAGCAATCAGATTAAGCTCTTTTACCCCTTGCCGCGCTAAATCCTGAGCCTCTTTGACGATGGAAGGAATCGGACGACTGCGCAATCTGCCCCGCAATTGGGGGATGATACAATAGGTGCAATGGTGATTGCAACCCTCGGCGATCTTCAGATAGCTGCTATAGCCGGGGGTAGTCCGTAATCTGGGGGTAGTTTCGCTGTAAATAAAATCGGGCGTTCCGACCAAGATACGCGGCTTTGTGCCGGGGTTGGCCAGCAGGTTTTCACAAATCTGCACAATCTGCGGGAACTGGCCGGTGCCGATAAGGGCGTCAATCTCCGGTAGTCGGGTCAGCAATTCATCTTTGTAACGCTGAGCCAGACAGCCGGTGACGATTAATAGCTTGCAGTTCCCCGTTTTTTTATACTCCCCCATCTCGATGATGGTATTGACCGCCTCTTCCTTGGCGCTATCGATAAAGGCGCAGGTGTTGACGATCAGAATCTCCGCTTCCTCGGCGTTTTTCGTCAGGGAATAGCCGGCTTGCTTCAAAAGCCCCAGCATTACCTCGCTGTCTACTAAATTTTTGGCGCAGCCTAAACTGATTAGGCCGACGGACGGTTTTTGAATCATGTAGTGTAACGTCCCGTAAATAACATACCACGTTTAATGTCATTGCGAGGCAGCCTTACCGCCGAAGCAATCTCAAGCGCTACAATCCAATCGAGATTGCTTCGCTTTGCTCGCAATGACAGGGTGTATACATCGTTAGTTATAGAACGCTCTAGTAGTTATTCTTCTTGTTTTTTTAGGATTCCCTTCAGGACTTTTTCCACTTTAGTCAAAAAATTTTCGGCTACAACAAGCTGATCCTCCGCCTCTTTTTGGCTAAAACTGACTTGATCCCCATAATCCACCTCTTCCCTGTTTGCTTTAGCCTTTACTAATGCTTGATATGCTTCTTTATCCAATGGACCGTCTTTGATAAAATTTTGATTGAATAAAGCAATTACTCCCGAATGTCTCTTGCTATCCAACCCTTTTGTAGCTAATAAAGCTCGTGCTGCCGTAAAAATAGCATAATAAGAGCGTCCGATAGAATCATCCCTTTTATTTTTTGTAATAAAATAATAGCTGAATTTAGTCTTTCCTTGGCCTTCATCAACCTATATTGGGCAAGGTCTATACAATTCTGATCCATTATATAGGTATCCCTTGATTTTCTAACTCCTGAATAAACAGAGTATTGAAATATTTGTTTTTTTCATGGTCTTTTTTATAATAAATCACAGGGGATAGATTGCAATCGAAATCAATATTGGCATCCGCCGTTATGTAACTGATTTTTTCTTTAAATCTCCAATCTTCCGAATCGATTACCACCAAAATATCTATATCCGATTCCTCATCAAAATCCCCCCGCACTTTGGAGCCGAAAAGCTTTAATTCCAAAAGCTTTTCACCCAGCAACTCTTTAACCTTTTCGGCAAAATATTCTACCCCCCGGCGTTCGTTTTCCGTAAGCCATTTGAAGGCTTTACCGAGGGAGTGAGTTTGATTTTGTTTAATCAAAGCGGCTGTTTTGGGCATTTGGTATTTTAGGACGTTTTATGTTTTAGTTTTAATTCATCTAATATCTGGTTTATTTTTTCGTTATGTTTTTTGAGCCAAAGTTGTTCGTTAACAAGTAACAGAACAATAACGAGTAAAAATAATAAATCCACTATAATTTTAATCATTTTGTTTCCCCTCCCTTGCGAGATCGATAATTATTTCCAGTAGTTTTTCATTCTGTTTTTCCAAATTGCGTACAGTGCAAAAATGAAAAAGCAAAATCAGCAGAATAATCGCCGGGGTATAACCAATCTCTTTTATAAGGTTAATTATAGTACTGATTTCGTTCATTTATGTGGTGCCTTTACGTGATCTTTTAGGTTTTGGATTGGGGGACAAGCCGAAACACCCAAAATACGCCAACAAAACATTAAGCTTACCCCAACTCCCCCTGCGGATAAGACCCCAGAAACTTTACAAACAACGCCTGAGACTGCAATTCCTCCAGGGCGCTTTTAACCTCTGAGTCGTCGATATGCCCTTGCGTATCCACATAAAAAATATATTCCCACACCTTCTTTTTCGAGGGGCGGGATTCGATTTTAGTCAGATTGACATTATAGCGGGCGAAGGCTTGCAGCATGTCATGCAGCGCCCCGACTTTATCCTTGATGGCGAACATCAGGGAAGTTTTGTCCTTGCCCGTAGGGCAGGCGTGTTTCTGGGCGATTATCAAAAAACGTGTGACGTTGTTGACATTATCCTCGATGCGCTGTTTCAGAATCTTCAGATCATATAATTGTGCCGCCAGATCGCTGGCAATTGCCGCCGATTCCGGGTCTTCGGCCGCCAGTTCCGCCGCCTTGGCCGTGCTGGCCACTTCAATTATATCGACATCCGGTAAATTGTCCCGCAACCAACGGCGGGTTTGCGCAATGGGCTGGCGATGGGAGTATATCTTGGTTATTTGTGCGATATGGTCGCTTTTGGAAAGCAGGTTATGGGAAATGGGCAATAAAATCTCCCCGCAAATTTTTAATTCCGAATCGATGAACATGTCCAGGGTGTGGCTGACAATCCCCTCGGTGGAATTTTCCACCGGCACCACGCCATATTGGGCTAAATCACGCTCCACTTCCCCAAAAACGTCCTCAATCCCGCGCACCGGGATAAATTGTGCCGACAAACCGAAGCGCTTCATACAGGCTAAATGGGTAAAGGTCGCCTTCGGCCCGAAATACGCCACTTTAAGCGGATGTTCCAAGGCTAAAGACGCGGACATTATTTCCCGGAAAACGCTTTTTAGAGCTTCATTGCCGAAAGGGCCTTGATTGAGTTTTTGCAATCTCTCATAAACCGCGTTTTCCCGGCTGGGATCGTAATACCCCAGATTAAGTTTTTCCTTAGCCTTGCCCACCTTGAGAACGATTTGCGCCCGTTTATTCAACAGACGAACAATTTCTTCATCGGTTTGATCGATTTCTAATCTTAATTGTTCCAAATCTTCCATGAGTTACTCACTTGATTTTTAAAGGGATGCCCACTTCCATTTTATATACGCAATCGGCGGCTTTGGCTACCGTTTGATTCATGGCACCGTGCAAATCCCGGTATAATCTGGATATGCTATCTGCCGGAACAATTCCCTGGCCAACTTCATTGCTGACAAATATTGCCGCGGCTGGAATGATTTTAGCAACCGCCAGTATTTGGCTTAATTCCTGCTGCCATTTGTTTTGACAAGCAGATTTTTCACTTAGTTCTAAGATAAAATTATTTAGGTATAAAGTCAAGCAATCAATCAGGATTATTTGGGTTACCGGATCGATTTTTTTCAACCCCTCACTTAGATGACTGGATATTTCCCAGGTCTGCCAATGAGCCGGACGTTGTTTTTTGTGGATTTTTATCCGCTCTGACATCTCGGCGTCACCTGCACAGGCTGTGGCTATATATAAAACTTTCCGAAATTTACCGGCCAGTTCCTGGGCATAAGCGCTTTTCCCGCTGCGACAGCCGCCGACGATTAGAGTTATTTGCCCCATCTATCTGCCTTTATTTCATAATAATTGACAATAGCTAGCCATCATAATATAAGAAACTTCCATTATTTGCAAGAGTTTGATCCTTATTTACTTGGCTTTTTACTCCGATGTTGTATAATTTTGATTGCCGAGCGATTTATCCAAATCTCAACGACAGGGGGAAAACTCATGGAAGATTACGGCAAAATCAGGATAATACAGGGAGATATTACCGGGCTTTCCGTGGATGCCGTCGTCAATGCGGCCAATAACAGTCTGTTAGGCGGAGGGGGAGTGGACGGGGCGATTCATCGGGCAGCCGGGCCGAAGCTGTTAGAGGAATGCCGGACTTTAAAAGGCTGTCCTACCGGCGAGGCTAAGATTACCAAAGGCTACAATCTGCCGGCTAAACATGTAATTCATACGGTAGGCCCCGTTTGGAGCGGCGGAAATCAGAAAGAGCCGGAGAAATTGCGGAGTTGTTACCGGCGCTGTTTTGTCGTTGCCGCCGAAAACGGAATAAAGACCATCGCCTTCCCTTCTGTCAGTACGGGGATTTACGGTTATCCGATAAAAAAGGCCGTAGCGATAGCGGTGGATACCGCCAGACAATGTCTTGCCGATTATCCGGAAATAGATCAGGTGGTTTTTGTATTATTCAGCTTAAAGGATTACCATATTTATAAGGCTTATCTGGATAAATTAAACTTGACATCTTAATGTTTACTTGTCAATATATTAGCGGCGTTCTCAATCAGAAACCTGAGGCGTCATTGCGAGCTTAAGCGAAGCAATCTAAAGTTCGTGCGTCTGAGATTGCTTCGGCGATAAGGCTGCTGAGCTATGACAGCATAAACTCAATTATTTATAAAATCGTGTACTAGAAAAATCTTATTTTCGAAATAAAGGAGCAATATTAATGCGAAGAATTTATTTTTTGATGACTGTTTTTCTGCTCATGACTTTTCTCCCCTTGGCACAGGCCAATCCTACCGGCTATAAAGAAAGCGATTTTTCGGAACAGGAATTAGCGCTGTCGAAATTGAATCCACCACAAAAAGAACTGGCTTTAAAAATTCTTAACGCCCATAGCTGTGTTTGCGGCTGCAATAAAGACACCTGGGCTGAGTGTATCAAGACCGACCCTAATTGTCCCTTCAGCCGTCCGGTGGGAAATAAAGTAGTGGATTTAATCAAGGAAGGGAAATCTGAAGATTTTATCCTCGGTTATTTCGCCGGGTTTCAAGATTGGGTGCAGAGGTCTAAAAAAGACAAGAAGGAAGAAGACCCCAATAAGGTTTATCAATTAGATACGATGCACGCCCCTCTCAGGGGGGAGGCGAATGCCCCGGTAACGATAATTGAATATACCGACTATCAATGCCCGTTCTGCAAACACGTGCAGGGTGTTTTACAGGCGGTAAGGAGTGAATATCGAGGCAAGGTCAAGATATATACCATGAATAACCCGCTTTCCTTTCATCAAAACGCCTTGCCCGCGGCTTTGGCTGTCCGTGCCGCTGGAAAGCAAGGTAAATTTGAGGAGATGCACAATTTAATTTTTGAAAACACCCAAAATTTAACTGATGAAACCTTGTTGAAGCTGGCCGGTCAATTGGGGCTTAATATCGGACAGTTTAATGTTGACAGGCAAAACGAGGAATTGAAAAAGGAAATTTTAAAGGAACAGGAGCAGGCGCTGAAAAACGGTGCAACCGGCACCCCCGCCTTCTTTATCAACGGGAAAAAACTCTCCGGAGCAAAACCGCTGTCGGAATTTAAAGCGGCGATAGATAAGGCATTGGCTGAAACCCATCCGGCGGCTGCGAAGTAATTGTTTCAGAGGAAGGGTCAGATAAAATGCTGGTAGCAGGACTGACCGGCGGTATTGCCACAGGTAAAAGTACCGTAGCCGGTTTTTTCAAAGAGTTGGGCGCGGTGATCATCGATGCGGATCAAATTGCACACAGATTAGTGGAGCCGGGATTACCCGCCTGGCAAAAAATTGTAGATTATTTCGGCCCGGAGGTGCTTTCCGCCGATAATCAATTGAAGCGCAAATATATCGCCGACCGGATATTCGATTCCGACCAAAAACGCTGGGCGGTAAACGCGATTATCCACCCTTTGGTTATCCGGCAAATAGAACAACAACTAAAAGAATTAGCCGAAACCTCCCCCCAGGCCACCGTTATCGCCGATATACCCTTGTTATTTGAAGTGGAATGGCCGTTTGCCTGGGATCGCATCCTGGTCGTAACCGCAGCCAGACATAAACAATTCGAACGACTGCTGGCACGCGAGGGGCGCTTAAGCCAGATGAATTTCCGCAAGCGGCTGCGCAGTCAAATGCCCCTGGCGGAGAAAATCCAGCGCGCCGACTGGGTCATCGACACCAACAGCAGCCCGGAGCAGACCAAAGAACAGGTACGGGATATATATCAACAACTTCTGCTGATAACAGATGGAACCACCAGGTAGCACAGGCTTCCAGCCTGTGAAAATGACGCAGGCAAGCTTGCTCTCGTGAAAACGGGAGATGCCTGCGCTACCAGCTTTAATTTTTTAACGGTGAAATATGTTTTTTAAACCCGCCGTAGTGCCAGGGCTTTAGCCCTGGAAATTCAGCCCTAAAGGGCTGGGACTACGGAATTCAAGATTTTTTCCTGATGCAAACAAAAAGGTTTCCCTATTTCTACGCAACTACCGGCTTTAATTTTAACGGTGAAATATGTTTTTTAAACCGGAAAAGAAAATAATTTTATTAATCTTGCTTGCCGCAGGAATTTGCTTTCCCGTTTCTATCGAAGCCAAAACCATCCCGGAAATAATTACCAATTTAAAAGCCGCGCCAGGAAACCCGGCTTTAATAGAAGAATTAGCGAAATTGACCCCGGATAATATTGATGAAATATATCTTTTGTTCGATTTAATTCAAAGCTTAAAAAATCCTGTGAGAGAAAAAATTATTAACTGTATCGCCGGGGTTCAGGATAAAAAATATGCTGAGGTTTTCCTTAAAGAATTAAAGCATCCCCATCCGATGGTCAGGGCGGTTTGCGCGGGAATGTGCGGTAAAATGAAAATTATCGCGGCCAACGACAGCTTAAAACAGATGATCAAGGCGGCTGGTCCCATCAAGGAATTTCCCGACGAGGACGAGGAACGGGCGCTGGTGACCGCGATCCTTGCCCTGGGGGAATTGCAAAAAGACGACAGCCTGGATTTGCTTATTTCTTTATTGGGCAAAACCAAGTCATATGAGGTACAAGCCTTGCGCAAATTCGGGATCAAAGCGCTCCCCGCTGTGATTGCCAGGATTAACGACAAAGAAACAAACAGAGAGGCGCGTCTGGCTGCCATTCAGGTATTGATGGCAATCGAAGACAAGAACGCCCTGCCGCTTTTAGAAAAAGAGGCCGCGTCTTCAGGAACCCTGAGCAGACCTTACGCCATAACCACCCTGCTGAATTTAGCGCCGGAGGTTTATTTCCCTGAATATATCGCTCAATGGGGGCATAACCCGGACAAGGAAATGGCTTCCCGCCTGCTCTATTATATCGATTCCCGGCGGGAAAAAAATCCGGCGCTGACACCTTTTCTGGTCAAGATTTCACAAAGCGATTTGGATGCTGCTTTAAAAATAATCGCGGTTAATGCGTTGGCGCGTAATGGCGATGATTTGGCCGTAAATGCCCTGAAAGAGGCGGCGAAGGATAAAAACGAAAAGGTAAGTTTGTATGCCAGGCAAGCTTTGGAAATGATTACGAATTGACTTTGACCCCCGGTTGGGATGAAGGAGAAAAACTATGCCGCAGAATTCCAGAAATCATTTGATTCTTGCTCTGGACGGCAGCGATAAAGAAGGTTTAAAGCATCTGGTTGCTAAAATGACCGGTTTGGTATTTTTTTATAAGGTCGGCTGCTGGGGGTATACCGCCTGGGGGCCGGAATTGGTCGAATATATCCGCGGTCTCGGGGGCGAGGTTTTTCTGGATTTGAAGTTTCACGACATTCCCCACACAGTAGCCGGAGCAGTAGCGGAAGCCGCCCGCCTGGGGGTATATTTCCTCACCTTACACGCCCAGGGCGGCAAGCAAATGATGACGGAATCGGTTAAACGGTTAAATGAGGTTTGCCAAAAAGAGGGATTGCGCAAACCTAAACTTTTAGCCATCACCATCCTTACCAGCTTAGGAGAAACCGCCCTGCACGAAGAATTAAACGTCAGCGCCGATCTTACACAACAAGTAATCCATCTGGCTAAAATGGCCAAAGATTCCGGCCTGGACGGGGTGGTGGCTTCCCCTCAGGAAGTAGCGATACTGCGTCAGGAGTTGGGCCGGGATTTTCTGATTGTCACCCCCGGAGTGCGCCCGGCGCAATTAGTCCAGGATGATCAGAAGCGGGTGCTGACCCCGCGTGAGGCGATGCTGCAAGGCGCCGATTATTTAGTCATCGGACGTCCGATCACCCAAGCCCCCCAACCGGTGGAAGCGGTGCGGGAAATCCTGCGCCAGATGGCGACGGTGGTTTATTGAAGAATTCCTTTGGCATATATTGTAGTAACCCATTGTATTTATTAATATCATTGTGTCGGGAGGGAGAAGCGATGGCCATATCTAAAGAAAACTTGCTGGATTTGCTGAATCTGGATTTATCACAAGAGTATAGAGCCATAGTGCAGTATACTCAACATAGCGGGGTTATGAGCGGGGCCGCGTACAATTCTATTCAGAAGGAATTAATCATTCATGCCGGGGAAGAATTGCAACATGCCTTGTTGATTGCCGATCAAATCGATTATTTGGGGGGTGTGCCTACAATCGAGGTCAAACCGGCGCAGATTTCTGCGGATAACGATACCATGTTGCGCCAGGATTTAGAGGGAGAGAATGACGCCATTAAGCGTTATATCGCCCGCATCAAGCAAGCCGAACAACTGGATTTGTTTCATTTAGCCCAGAAATTGCGGGAGATTTTGGCAGTCGAGCAGGAACATGCTATGGATTTGGAAAATGCCTTGGGCAAAAACAAAGGATTTTAACCAATGGTACCAAATTGCGATCAAACAGGTAATATCGCCTGTTCTGTAACTCCCATTTTGTCATCCCCGAATGCCTTTATCCCCGATAACTACTTCGGGGACAGATATGGTTTTTCAAGCTGTCATCCCCGAATGAGGTTATCGGGGATAAAACCAGATTCCCGCTTAAAATCACTGCGGGAATAAGATTGTGGGGACTTTTGCAACAACCTCAATGGATAATTATTTTTTCGTTATCCCTTATCCCTTATCAATTTATATTTCAATCTCCCACCCTTCTTTGGACGCAAATGTCTGCGGAAATAATTTTTGTGCGAGACGTTCAATTTCATCAATATGTTGATCGCTGTGTTCGGGATTGTAGTGGAATAAATGTAATTGCTTAATCCCGGCGGAATTTGCAATTTTGATTCCTTCCAAATAGGTGCTGTGCCCCCAGCCTTTTTTGAATTGGTATTCCTCCGGGGTAAACATGGCGTCGTAAATCAATAAATCGGCCTCCCCGGCAAAATCCGCCAATTTTAAATCGAATTCAGCTTCATGTTCGTAGTCGGAAGCATAAACAACTATTTTGCCGGAAACGGAACAAGCGTAGGAAAAGGCTCCCGCCGGATGGTTAAGGGCAAAGCAGGAAATATTTATCGTGGCACACTTTATTTTTTGTCCCGCCTGTAAATCGATAAATTCAATGTGGGAAGCCATTTCCTCCAAAGAGACAGGGAAGTTTATCCAATTTTGCTGCCGGGATAGTATCTGTCGTAAAGGGGAATCCGGATTATGGCAGCCGTATAAGAAAAATCGATTGCCCTTGATATAAGCCGGTGCGAAAAAGGGAAATCCGCTGATGTGGTCCCAGTGGGCGTGACTAAAAAAGATATGCGCCACACCTTTACCTTGCGCAAATTCCGTTTCCATTAACTCATTGCCCAGTTTGCGCAAACCGGTACCTGCATCCATGATAATCAGGGTGGAGCCATTGTTTATACGAACACAAGCGGTGTTTCCACCATATTTTATTGTGTCTTTACCCGGCACCGGCAAAGAACCGCGGGTACCGTAATATTTTACTTTCACAAAAGCCCTTTCAGCAGGCTTCAGGCTATGGGCTACAGGCTTCAGGCTAAAACGCGAGAGCAGCCTGCTATTAGCCTAAAGCCCGAAGCCTATGGCCTAAAGCCTGTTTCAATAAATTATCTCAAAAACATTCACCGGATTTTTCTTCCCCTTAACCATAACGTTGCCGAATTCCTTGAACCGATAAATATTTCCGGCGGCGTCGTACAGATTGCGGCTGGTGAGAATTTTATCCGCTTTAGCTTGCGATTCCAGGCGTTTGGCAATGTTTACCGCATCGCCGATGACCGTATAATCCATGTGTTTTTTGGAACCGATATTCCCCGCGATAACCTCGCCGGAATTAATACCTATCCCGATACTGAAGGGCTTTAACCCTTTTTGCTGCCACAGGGCGCGCAATTGCTGCATTTTTCTTTGCATTTCGATTGCGGTTTTGATCGCCCGCACGTCATCGTTGCCTTGTGTGATGGGAGCGCCGAAAATGGCCATGATCTCATCGCCGACGAATTTATCCACCGCCCCCCCGTTTTTAAAGATAATATCCACCATATGAGTAAAATATTCATTTAAGAATTTGACCAGGGTCTCCGGGGCGATTTCTTCGCTTAAAGTGGAAAAATTGCGAATATCGGCAAAAAGGATTGTCACCTTTTTTTTACCCCCGCCTAGCTTGAGTTCATGATTGTCTTTCAGAAGATTTTTAACGATATGGGGGGATAAATAGCGCTCTAAGTTCCTGATTAACCTGTCTTCGTAAAGTTTATACTCGTGACGCAGAATGCTTTCGATAAAGTTAGCGGCTTGATTGGATAGCGCGGACAGAAGTTTGGCATCCCGCGCGGTAAAAATTTTCCCATCCAGTTTATTGCTGAAATTGATCACCCCCAAAACCTTATTTCTGGTTTTCAGAGGCGCACAGAGCAGGGAGCGAATTTCTTTCTCTCCCCTGATAAAAAGCTTATCCTGCCAAGTATCGTTGCAGATAATGGTTTTGGCCTGCTGCACTACGTTTCCGGCAATACCTAATCCCGGCTTGATTTTGAGCGGATGTACGGATTTTACCCCAATGGCGGATTTAATTTTCAATTGTTCTGTTTTTTCATCCAGCAACATGAGGGAACAATTTTCGGACTTAATGGTTTTTTGGATTTCCTGCAAGATAATCTGCGCTAATTGCTCTACATCCGGACAATGTCCCAGGCTTTCGCCGATATTGTAAAGAAGATTAATTTCCTTATAAGTATCCAAAGTTTCCCGCAGCAATTCCTTTTTTTCTATTTTATTGTTTATTTGTTTGATGATCAAAGCGGCAGCCGTTTCCAGTAAAGCCTGAGAATTAGGCCGGTTCTCAGCCAGCAGATTTCCTAATACCGCATCGCCGGAAATTAAAGGGGTTGAGATAAATCCGTCAATTTCAAAAAATGAATTGTCGGCGCCAGGGGTTATCAAAGGCAGGGAACGGGTAAGTTGTGTATTTTGCACAATTACATTACCCGCCGGGTCGGTAATTCCCAACCAGGAATCGGAGGTAAAGAGTTTGGAAAGTTTTTCAAGTAGAAAGAGGCTTTCCTGCCTGTCGATAAGCTTTTTAATTTCGTACATGGTTAATGGATAAAGGCATTATAAGAATACTTATCATTCATTTTTTTAATCGTTCGAATCAAATTGAGAATAATCTTGTTTTGAATATCATAGCCGGTTTCCGGGTCTTCCAGAATTAAGGTGTCATAGGAATCTTTACTCAATACGAATAATTTTACCTCCCCTTTAGCATTGACATCAGCCGAGCAGGGTTTGCCGTCAAAAAAGGAAAGCTCTCCGAAGAACATTCCCGATCCGAAGTAGGAAACCACTTCTTGTTTTTGGTCATAATGATAGAGCGGCAGAGTTATTGCCGCGGTACCCTGCCCAATTAAATACAAATTACCGCCGGGTTTGCCTCTCAGACAGATTTTCTCTCCGTCCTTGAAATTTTGTTCGGTTAATCTGCCTGCAATTTGTTCCAATTCTTTATTGTTCAGTTTATCAAACAAGGGAAACTTTCTTAAAATAGCTGTTTGTTCCATGTTATTACCCTTTCATAATGTCAATCTTGGTAGCACAGGCTTCCAGCCTGTGATACACAGGCAAGATGCCTGTGCTACCGGATGTAGGGACAAATCAAAGAGATTACAATAAAAAACCTGCCGACGAATAAGTTTCATTCATTTGGCGGATGATTCCCACCAGGGCGGCAATGATTTTTTGCTGGACAAGACAACCCTGATGAAAATCGGTCTTTACGATTTGGTCATAATCCCGGCGGGAAAGCACTAAAAGCTCGACATCGCTGCTGGCTTGAATATCGGCGGAACGTTCCTGGCCGTCAAAAAAGGAAAGCTCTCCAAAAAAATTGCCCCGGCCCAACTCGGCAATGGTCTTATATTGGCTGTCATAGCGATACAAGGGCAAGGATACAGAAACCGTACCGTTTTTAATTAAAAACAAATCCCCTCCGGGGTCGCCCTTGCAGCAAATGAAAGCCCCTTCCGCATAATTCCTCTCCTGAATATAGCCGGTAAATTCGTTTAGCTGATCGTTGTCCATTTCCCGGAACAGTGAGAAACTCTTGAGCAGTTCAGGCTTGACCATAGACGTTCTCCCTCTGATTTTAAGAACATAAATGTATTCGTAGCGCCGGGGCTTTAGCCCCAGTCGAGGCCAGCCCTAAAGGGCAGGAACTACGTAAAGGAAAGAAACTTTGATTTTACGTAGTGCAGACCTTTAGGTCTGCCCCTCACCCCACGATTGGCAGAACGCGGCGTTTGAAAAGAGGCTGAGGCTTTTGCCCTGCGCTACACTTTAAGATTAAACAGCAATCCCCAAGACCTCCGAAGCCTTGGCTACAATTTCATCGGGATCGAAAGGCTTGGTCAGGTATATATCCGCGCCTACCTCATGTCCCCGTTCTTTATCCGATTCCTGCCCCTTGGCGGTGAGCATAGCAATATATATATCAGTCAGATTATGTTTCTTTTTAATCGCTTCGCAAACATCGTAGCCGTTCATTTTGGGCATCATCACATCCAGTAAAATCAAATTCGGCCTGTAGGTTAAGGCCATTTCCAATCCGCTTGCTCCGTTATCGGCAATCAGCAGACGCACCCCCCTATCGGTAAATTCTTCCAATGTCTCCGCAAGCAGGGCGCGGATATGCGGCTCATCATCCACAATCAAGATGGTTTTTGCGCTGTTATCGTCAGGGGTCATATTTGTCCTTTCCGGTTATTTTTTCTTTAATTCGCCCAAAACCTTGCCGGAATCCAGCTTGTCGTTGCTGTTATAATCGTCGGTTAAAACAATAATGCAGGTGTTTTCCGTGGCCTTTTCCTGCTTTAAGGCTTTGAGAATCTTATTGTTATCGATTTTGGATATAGCATTATCGATGATAACCAAATCCGGCGCCTCGCGCCCTGCTGCGGAAATCCCCTCTGAGCCGTTTCTGGCGCTGATTACTTCATAATCCTGTTCTTCCAAAATTTCCCGCATTCCTTTGGTAACGTTATCATCGTTTTCGATAATCAATACCTTTTTCTTTTTGTTGCGCGAAGAAGCCATTAAAGATGAGACCGTGCCCAAAAGCACATCCGCCCCGGCGGATTTGGTGACATAATCATGCGCCCCCAGGCGGTAGCCCCTTTCCCGGTCTTCTATAATCGAATAAATCAGGATCGGAATATGGGCGGTCTTTTGGTCGTTTTTCAGGATGGTCATCACATCGAAGCCGTCGATACCGGGCATTAAAAGATCCAGGATGATTAAATCGGGCTGTTCACGGCGAGCCATGGATAGTGCCAGGCTGCCGTCCATGGCCTCCGTAACTTTATAACCGGCCTCCTCCAATTCCTGACGCACCAGTTTGCGGATACTTTCTTCATCGTCCACCACCAAAATCTTTTGCCCCTTTTCGATGTTTTGAATCCGGCTATACAATTTATCCTTAACCTCTTGAAATAACTGAAGCTTGGTCAAGGTTATGGCTTGAGCGGCCTGTATCGGCTTTAAGCTAAAAGCAAACTGAGAGCCGCTGCCGAATTCACTTTCCACCCAGATACATCCTCCATGGCATTCGATTATTTCCTTGCAGATGGGCAAGCCCAGCCCCGTTCCCTTGGGACGATTAGTCAAAGTATCCCCGACTTGCTTGAATTTTTCAAAAACCTTTGCAGTGTCCTCCGGTTTGATACCGATGCCGGTATCGATTATCCGCACCTCCAGTTGACCAGCTACTTTTTTGATGGAACAAGTTACTGAACCATTATCGGTAAATTTAATCGCATTGCTTAATAAATTTGTAACCACTTGTATCAAGCGGTCATGATCGACATTAACCTCCGGCAGTTGCGGCTCGAAATCGGTCTTTATGGTCAGATTCTTCTCCTCGGCTAATGAATTTACCGCGGTAATGGCGGAATTACAAATCTCTTCCAATTGACAGGGGACAATATTCCATTCGATTTTTCCCGCCTCGATTTTGGCCAGATCCAATACATTATTGATCAACCGGGAAAGACGGTTGCCCTCCGAGACCACAATTTCCAGATTTTCCTTGATTTTTTGGGCGGAATTTTGTGCCTTCTCGTCCGAAACAGGCAGCAAGGGCATAACTTCTTTGGTGAAACGGCGCAGGATCATTTTGGAAAATCCCAGAATCGAGGTTAAGGGAGTGCGTAATTCATGAGAAACGACGGAGAGAAAATCGGATTTCATTTTGTCGACTTTTTTGACTTCAGCGATTTTGTTTTCCAGTTCTTCATTGGCGGCGTGCAGTTCCGCTTCCAATTTCTTTTGCTTGGTAATGTTTTTACTCGTCCCTACCGTACCGATAGTCCGCCCCTCTTTATCTTTCAACAAGGATAGGCTCAGGCTGATGTCAAGAAGCTCGCCGTTTTTGGTGCGTAATTTTGTCTCATAATTGGTAACCATGCCCTGCCCGATGACATTTTTCATGATTTGGCGCCGCTCAATATAATCGGGGTACAGTATTTCCGCCGATTTGCCGATCATTTCTTCTTTTTTATAACCCAGCATAGTTTCGGCACCGGGATTGAATTCGACTATATTAGTATTTTGATCGGTAGTGATAATCATGTCGGGTGAATTTTTCAGGATGGCTTCCAAATAATCTTTGGTTTGGGAGATTTCATTTAAAAGCGAAATCTTTTGCAGGCCGGAGGCCGCCTGGTTAGCCAAAAGGGCCAGTTCCGTTATCTCTTCTTCATTAAAAAAGCGGGGAACGAAATCATCGACATAGAGAATCCCCTTGATATTGTTTTCATAAATCAGCGCAACGGCCATCACGGAGCGCACACCCTCGGATAACATAACGGGATTGTCGAAGGAAGGCTCAAGGTTCACGTCACAAATTACTATCGGCTTCTTTTGCTGCATGATGTAATCGGTCAGTCCCCCAATGCGCACCGGCCATTCCTTTACCTTAGAAAAACCGGAACTGAATCCCTGGAGGCTTACCAATTGCATGGAATTATTTCCGGCGTTATACACTACCAGGCTGCCGGCCGGAGTCCGGGTCAATCTGTTGGCGCAAGCGATAATGGAATCGGCCATCTCCCGGACACTCATGGCCGAATTCAGCTTTATCCCCAGCTCGTAGATCTCTTTTTGCTTACGTAGATTTTCTTCCGCTTCCTGAGTTATTTTGCGTTTTTCTTCCAACAGGGTAAGCAGCAGGCGGTTTCCATAACTACCGATTACTTCAATGCCTTGTCCATTTTTTTGGAGGAGGAATTCTTGTACATAGGGATCGTTTGTAGAGTTGATGATAAGTGCTAAATCATTAAAATCGGCCAGATGTTCCTTGACGGAATGATCGGGGACATAGATTAATTCTATCCCCGCTTGAGCGGCAAAGAACGGTATTAAGGCAGGGTTAGCTTGTTCATTACCGATAATCGCGATCTTGGGCATATAGGCTTCCGTAGTCGTAGTGCCAGGGCTTTAGCCCTGGAAGATCAGCCCTAAAGGGCTTTAGACTACGTAATCAAGAGGTTTATTTTCGAAGTAAATAGAGAGTTATAAATTACTTTATTGTTATTTTAACCCAGTATAAGTTAAATTGCAACTACTCTTAAAAAATAAATGGGGGAAGTTATAGCCACTTCCCCCGGTAAACCTAATTAAAAAAGTTCAGCCGATTGTGATTATGTATACATTGATTGTGTGCATAAAACAGGCAAAAGAATATGCTTGCTGCAACTAGTTGATAATACAGCATGACAAGCCTAAAATATTTCTTGACAATGATTCGTAAATGATAATATAATTACGGTGCCGTTACCGAGATGTTTCAAAATGCAATTCCAGTAGTTTTTGAGGTTTTTCATGCGATGATGGTGAAAAGGAATAGTTTGATTCCTTAAATGTGGAAAATGCTTAAAATGAATAATCGTCTTGGAAACGGTGCTGCTTTGATTTAATCTACTTCTAAATCAAAACCCGTTGCCTGGTTGAAAACCAAGAGCTATTCCGCAAAATTATCTCACCTTAAATATCATGAAAAATTAAAACAGAATAAATTAGATAATGAATGTCCTTTTTGGGGATTAAGAATATTTGTTAAAATCTTGGTCAGTTATATTCTTAGATTTAAATTTAAACAACGAAAGGGGGTGAGTGGATTGAAGAAAATTACAGCGATATTGAGCGGTATTATATTGATGGCGACTGTAAGCGGAGCTGTGGCCGGGAAAGTTGGTTCCGGGCCGGCATCTCCTACTTTGGATTTTAACGGGAAAAGCAAGCATGTTGCTAACTTCCCGCATCATGCCCATCAAGAAAGACTGAAAGGGGACTGTAAGGTATGTCATCATAAAGATGGCGATACTGATGCTCCCAAGGCTTGTAAAACCTGTCACGGCGAAAAGGCCGAAGGTGAGAAGCCGGCAATGAAGGATGCTTACCATACCAGATGTAAGGGTTGTCATCAAAAGGAAGGTAAGGGTCCGAATAAGGATTGCAAAGACTGCCACGAAAGAAAGTAGTCTGAATTGCCTTTAATGCGTTGAGGGTGATAAGATTTATAAACATTCTCCGTTACATCCTTTTTAGGGGAGAGGGTGTAAAGGAAGGGTTTGCCTTCTTAGGGAGATAGCTCAGAAATAAATAGAGGGAATCTCTTTTTACGAAGGGGTTTTTTCTAAATATGATTTGTTATTAAATAATAAGTCATATTTTTAGTTCTGAACGACGTGTTTATAATTTTTATCGCCCTCTTTTTTTGTCTATAGGTCTGCTTAAGGATGCAGGGCTAAAGCCCTGCACTACGATGATAATATTATAACCTGAGTTCGGGATAATTTCATAAGGTTGTGGGCAACAAAACTTGTAGGGGCGGGGTTTCCCCCAATGCTGTTGACTTAAGACGTAGCGCAGGGCTTTAGCCCTGCCCAAACGCGGCATTTGACCCCTGTGGCCGTAGCAGACCTAAAGGTCTGCGCTACATAAACATCAAAACAAAATTCCTTAAGTCAACAGCATTGGGGGTTTCCCCGCCCTTGGTACAATTGTGCGTGAATGGCGCATTCCCACCAGGGCGGGGAAACTATAGCCCCTACAATAGATTGCCTTGATACCTTATCCCGAACTCAGGTTATCATACGATTGTCGTTACCTGATTTATCAGGTACCACGGGCTCTACCTGATAAATCAGGTAACGACATTATTTATAAATCAAAGGAGGGAGGTGAAGAGAATGAGCAAAAAAATCGTGGCGGTATTGGGTGGGCTAGCTTTGTTGATGACCACTGCCAGCGTAGTGTTAGCTACGGATAACGGCCCGGCTGAAATCAAGTTGGATTTCAACGGCAAAAGCAAGGCGGTAGCCGGCTTCAAACATCATGAGCATCAAAAAAGAAACGGCGATTGCAAGGTTTGTCATCATAAGGCAAAAGAAGGCGAACCGATGAAAGCCTGTAAGACATGCCATCAGGAGAAGAAGGGTGAAGCTCCGGCCATAAAAGATGCCTATCATGATAAATGTAAGGGCTGTCACCAGAAAGAAAAGAAAGGTCCGACTAAGTGCGAAGATTGTCACGGTAAATAGTTGGATTTAAATTTATTGAGGGTAATAAATTATTTGTGGGTACTTTCTTGAAAGCATCTAAATTGGGAGCCGGATGCCAAAAGGAAGTTTCGATAAACCGATTTAGATTAGGAATCGCCGGTTTATCAAATACCGCACATTGATATTTATTACCCTCATTTTTTTACAATGTGTTTCGAGCGTCTCTACAGAAATCAATCCAAGGTTTAAAATCCGAACCCACCCCAAGTTGCACACCATTTTATACCATAAAAAAGACTAAAACAAGTTTAAGTTTCATTTCTATAACCCTGATTGCGCAAAAATTATATACTTCCCGCCATACTAATATGGCACGGTGGTATATTTCACACGCTACAAGCTGCTATCGTTCTGCATGGTTTTTATTGATTGGTGCGTATAACTAATTAATAATATAGCTTAATGACAATATCTACCAGTTGGCACACTTATTGTATATATTACGTTGCAGCATGCTGTATAGTTATTAAAAAACAAATTCGGGCGTCCAAAATTTAAAAATCCTAATGAAAGGGGGTAAGTAACATGGCAAAGATTCAAAAGTCAACAGACTCCTCAAGCTTGGCCGAGGTTATCGATCGTATATTGGACAAAGGTATCGTTATCGATGCCTGGGTAAAAGTATCCTTGGTAGGCATTGAGTTGCTGTCAATCGAAGCACGGGTTGTTATCGCTTCGGTGGAAACCTATCTGAAATATGCGGAAGCTATCGGTTTAACCGCCAGTGCAGCTATCCCGGCGTAAGCACGATACAGCATTAATTTATCCTGTGTAGGAAGGGGGAAATAAAATTCCTCCTCCTACGGGATAAGTTTGAATGGCTTTCATACAGCCAGGAGGAAGAAAATGGGAAGAATGAGCAGCGATATGCAGCGCTTGCACAACGAAATAATGAACGGACACAATGATCGTATACAGAGGATGAAAAACCTGAAAAAAGATGTTGCCGGTATGCTGCATGAATTTCACACCGCCAATATCGAAACAGGTTTGAAGATGCAAAGAATGTTGAAAAAAAACAGGGATGAACGCCGTGCTTATGTCAAAGGGATGAGAAAACAAATTATAGCCGAGTTATCCGGCGCCCATCAGGCATGGTTCGGCAGCGCAAATTAATAATGGGGAAAAGGCTTCAGGCTATGGGCTTTAGGCTTCGGGCTAAAAAACAAAAGACTACCCTTTTGTTGGCCTAACGCCCGGAGCCTAAAGCCTGTTTTCACAAGGAGAAATGAAATGGGTCGATTGACAGACGATATGAATCGTTTACACTCTGAAATCGGTTTTTTGCGGGTAAAACGCAACGAGGCGATGCAGGATGTCCGTAGTTTCGTCAATGGTCTGAAACAAGACATGTCGGATTTTCAGGCTGATGTGCGTTCCACGCGTGAGAGATCGGCCAGTGAGATGAAATCCAATCTGACGGATTTTGTGGTCAATCTCAGAACCTCCGTAAACGGTTTGCAGCACGAAGTGGCCTCCGAGTTGGCGGAAATGAGAAATATCTGGAGCGGAACAGGCACAGCAGTGCCGCAACCGGCAAAGCCTGAGAAACAATTTAAGGTTAAGGCGGCAGCCGAAGCCCCGTCTGACGGGAAAGGGACGAAAAACGCCCGGCCTGTTATGAAAAGGGTCTCCAAACCTGCGGCGAAAAAGCAAAATAACTCCTAACGAGGGGTTTCGGTTTGTCCGCAAGCCGAAACACCCCAAAAATTGGAGTAGGGACTTTAGTCCCGTCAAGCGCATGTTCATTTCATGCGTTTACACGAGGCTAAAGCCTCTGCTCCTGTAAATTGCCCTTCGTCCTCTAGTATAGCGTTTCATTAAAATATGTACATTTAATTGTCATTGCGAGGCAGCTTTATCGCCGAAGCAATCTCGGAAGTGCCCGGTAGAATCGGGATTGCTTCGCTTAAGCTCGCAATGACAGGTTTGTATACCTTTTTATGAAACGTTATACTAGAAATTATTTGTTTTTATGGCTTGACAATCTGGTAACGATAGGTTACTATTATATTAGTAAATGCGCATATACTTAATAGATAGGTTTCAACCATGAAAGAATCCGCCGAATTATTCAAACTGCTCTCTGTGGACAAGAGAATTGAAATTATCGAACACCTTAAAAATGAGCCGATGAGCGTCAACGCCTTGGCCGGGGCGCTGGGGATAACCCAATCCGCGGTATCTCAACATTTGCGGGTGCTTAAAGGGGCGGAACTGGTGAAGGATGAAAGACAGGGTTATTGGATTTATTACTCATTAAACAAAGAGATGCTGGAGTTATGCCGACAAAGGCTTAACCGGATTTGTATCTGCGGATGCCGGGACGGAGGAAAAAACCCAAGCGGGTAAGTTTTTTTATCGTTGTATATATAAGAACATGCGCATATACTTAAACAAAGGAGGTGAATGACATATGGCAAAGAAGGAACAAGTAAAGCCCGAGGCGAAAAAGCCCCAGGGTAATGCCGGAAGCAAAGGCTCTTGCGGCTGCGGCTGCGTACCGGACAAGCAAGCCAAGTAATGGCCGGGGGGCGGATTGACATAAATTCAATCCGCCCCTTTTATTTAATTTGACTTTATTAAATAAGGCAGGTAAAGTAATTCCCATGTTTTTTAGAATAAGGAATATACCATGTCAAAGGAAAAATATTTATTTGTATCCGATTTTGATAAAACCCTCAGTCTGGATGACAGCGGTTACCTGCTGGCCGAAAAATTAGGCATCTCCCCGCGAGGTTTCGACGGGAAGGTCGAAGATATAAGACGCAAGAACATCGTCCAGTTGGGAGGGGAGTTGGCCTATTTAATCACTTCCGATAAAGATTTTTGCGGCAAGGTCAGCAAGACCTTATTGCAGGAAGTGGGGAAAGAGACGAAGCTTAAAAAGAATGTCGCCCAATTTATTTCTTTGCTTAACAACGGGATAGATAATACAGAATTTTATACCTGTGTTACCTCGGCAGGCCCCTGGGACATTATTTCTCAGGCTCTGGAAGGAATTATCCCTCCGGAAAATATCTATGCAACCACCTTCAGTTATGACGAGCTTGGGATTGTGACTGAAGTTATTCGCACCGGAGCTGGGGACGCTAAAGTCGCCACCCTGGATGAATTAAAAATCCGGCAAAAGATTCCCCGCAGCCAAATCATCTATGTGGGAGACGGAACCTCGGATGTCCATGTCATGCTGCATGTCAGGGCCTATAACGGTTTCCCCATTGCCGTTTCTTCCTCGCCTTATATGGGGCACATTGCCAAGCGAACCGTTATCTCCGATAACGCGTTGGCGGTTTTGATCCCCATCCTTGAAGTGATCAACGGCTATACCGAGGAACAGATTATCGATTATTTCGCTAAATTAAAGCGGCCTATTAACGAATGGAACCGGGCGCAGATTGAATTGGTGGATTTGGGGGATTGAGATGAACTGGCTTACCACACTCGGCTTACTGGCGGCTACCTGCACCACCACATCATTCTTGCCGCAGGCGATTAAGGTCATCAAAACCAGGCATACCAAAGACTTGTCTCTGGGTATGTATGCTTTGTTATCGATAGGGCTATGCCTGTGGTTTGCCTACGGCATTCTGGTCAACGACCTGCCGCTGATGATGGCTAATGGAATAACCTTAATCTTTACCGTGATTATTTTATTTCTCAAAATTAAATATAAATAACTAAAACTTCGGGATAAGTGGATGTTTCGGTGTGTTTCACGCCGAAACAATAAAGGGTTACATAGAGATATTATATGCCAGAAAATATCTACACCATCATCATAGTCCTAACCGGCTTCGCCCTCTTAATCCTGGGGCTCAACATCCACGAGGCCGCGCCCTTCCTGGGTTTTGTCCTGGCCGGGGCGGGGGGGATGTATGCCCTCCAGCGCGGCGGCTGGCTGCTTAAGGCCGGGGAATTGATCAAACGCACCAGGCGCACATATTATGCGTCACTGGCGCTTTGCCTGCTGGCCTACCCGCTGATCTTCACCTGGCTGCAAAGCCCTTACTGGATACATGTAGCGACGCTGGCCGGGGTCTACGTCTGTCTGGCGCTGGGGTTGAATGTGGTGGTGGGGTTTGTCGGGCTGCTGGATTTGGGGTATGTGGCGTTTTATGCGATCGGGGCTTATAGCTCGGCGATATTTTTTCACCATTTCCCGCAAGCGCGCTGGGCTTTCTGGCTGCTGCTTCCGGCTACCGCTCTTTTAGCGGGAATCATCGGGCTTTGCTTGGGCAGTTCCTCTCTGCGTCTGCGGGGGGATTATCTGGCGATTGTCACCCTGGGGTTTGGCGAAATCACCCGGATCATCTTAACCAACTGGGATACTTTGACCAACGGGCCGAAGGGCATCTCCGGCATCCCCGGCCCGGTCATCGCCAGGTATTCTTTCGATAAAACGCCGGGTTTCGGTTTGCCGCGGGTGGCTAACTACTATTTCCTGATAATTTTACTGGCTTGCGCGATCGGGATGGCTGCCGATCGTCTCAATCATTCCCGTATCGGCCGCGCCTGGATGGCAATCCGGGAAGATGCGCTGGCGGCTGAAAGCCTGGGCATCAACGTCACGGTGATTAAGCTGCTGGCCTTTGCCGTCGGAGCCGGGTTCGCCGCGATGGGCGGGGTGGTCTATTCCAGCCTGATCGGATTTGTCGACCCCATGAGCTTTACCTTTATGGAATCGGCCATGATCTTGTGCATGGTGGTTTTGGGCGGAATGGGCAGTATTCCCGGAGTCATCATAGGTGCAATTGTGTTAGTCGTTCTGCCGGAAAAATTGCGTGATTTTCAGCAATACCGGATGCTGATTTTCGGAGCGGCCTTAATTATGATGATGATTTTCCGTCCGCAGGGGTTAATCCCCAGCCGTCGCCGCAAACAGGAACTTTTGGAGGAAGAGGATGAGTCAGGCACCCCCGCTTTTGAGCATCCGCCGCTTGAGTAAAGCCTTCGGCGGATTGAAAGCGGTTAGCCAGGTAGACATAGAACTGCGAGCCGGTGAGATTTTAAGCCTGATCGGCCCCAACGGTTCCGGCAAGACCACCCTGTTTAATCTGATTTCCGGGATATATCAGCCGGATGAGGGCGAAGTCTGGCTGCAAGATCACCGGGCGGTCAATCTGGTCGGTTTGCGTCCGCATAAAATAACCGCCCAGGGTGTAGCCCGCACCTTTCAGAACATCCGCATCTTTCCCGATATGACCGTTCTGGAAAACGTGATGGTGGGGTTTCACTGCCGCACCCAATCCGGTCCGCTGTCCGCCTTATTTAAAACGCCCGCCCAGAAAAAAGAGGAACAATATATCGTCACCGAGGCTCAGCGCCGCCTGGCTTTATTCCGGCAGCTTTTGCCGCTGATCAACGAACCGGCCAAGACGCTGCCTTACGCCTACCGCAAGCGCCTGGAGATTGTGCGCGCCCTGGCATCGTCTCCCCGCTTGCTGCTTCTGGATGAACCGGCGGCGGGCATGAATCCGCATGAGACTAAAGAACTGATGGCCGACCTGCATCGCCTGCGGGAATCCGGCTACACCCTGATGGTCATCGAACATGATATGCTGATGGTCAAAGGTCTGTCCGACCGGGTGATCGCCTTCGACTACGGCCAGAAGATCGCCGAAGGAACCTTCGACGAGGTGCGGAGAAACGAGCGGGTGATCGAGGCGTATTTGGGGAAGGCGGCACGCTGTTAAATTTTGCCACGGTAGCACACGAAGGACACGAAGAAGAAATATCAATATGGTAGCACAGGCTGGAAGCCTGTGCTACCGGATATAGGGCAATCTTGTTTTGATGTTTCGGTGTGTCCCCACACCGAAACTGTAAAGGGGCACGTTACCCCTTAAAGATTTCGGCGTGAGGACACGCCGAAATATCCGATTTCTATAATTTCTTCGTGCTCTTCGTGTGCTTCGTGGTAATCAAAAATAACGGGATAAAAAAATTGCCCTTACTGGAAATCAACAACTTAATAACCTACTACGGGCTAATCCAAATCCTGAAAGAAATCAGCCTGAGGGTGGAGGAGGGGGAGATCGTCTGTCTGCTGGGCAGCAACGGAGCGGGCAAAAGCACTACCATGAAATCGATTCTGGGATTGGTGCGCGCCCATTCGGGGGAGATTAATTTCCGGGGGCAGCGGATTGATAATTTATCGGCGGCGCAGATTGTGGCCGCCGGGATTGCCACGGTACCGGAATCACGGCGCATTTTCCCCCGTTTGAGCGTGGAGGAAAATTTGCAAATCGGCGCCTATATCCATAAAGCAAGCTTACCCAGTTTACAGCCCCAAATCGAGCAAATTTACAACCTGTTTCCGCGCCTGAAAGAGCGACGGCGTCAGGCCGGCGGAACCTTAAGCGGGGGCGAGCAACAAATGCTGGCTATCGGCCGCGCTCTGATGGCTAAGCCCAAACTGCTTTTGATGGACGAACCCTCTATGGGATTATCCCCCGCCCTGGTGGACAAAATCTTCGAGATCATCCAACAAATAAACCGCTCCGGCACTGCCATCCTATTAGTCGAACAAAACGCCCACATGGCTTTGAGTATCGCCCGCCGCGGCTATGTCCTGCAAACTGGCAGCCTGGTTGCCCACGGTACCGGCGATGAACTTCTCCACAGCGAGGAAATCCGCAGCGCGTATTTGGGGGAATAATGTCATTGCGAGCGAAGCGAAGCAATCTCATCCGCACGCATGGAGATTGCTTCGCTTCGCTCGCAATGACGCCTCAGGTCTCTGATGAGAACACCACCAAAAAATTAAACAATTTTTTTAACGGGAAAAAATTCACCTTGGAAAATCTATCCTCAATCTGGCCGCTCTTTCCTCTGGCCTTCGCCAAATCCGTACCGCTGATCTTAGCGGCGACGGGGGGATTATATTCAGAGCGTACCGGTGTAGTGAATATCGGCCTGGAAGGGATGATGTTGAGCGGCGCGCTGGCGGGAATAATCGGTACTTATTATAGCCATAATCCCTGGATCGGTTTAGCGGCGGCAATCGCGGCCGGGATAATTTTAGCCTTAATTTTGGCCGTAACCTCTGTTAGTTTGGGCATTAATCAAATAGTCAGCGGGATTGCCGTCAATATTTTAGCTATCGGGTTAACCGGGGGGCTGCTTTTTAAGATTTTCGGCGGTTACGGCAGTTCTCCTTCGGTTGAGAAATTACCTCAGGTTTCCCTGCATCCTATCCCCTTGCTATCCGAATTATTGGGCAATCAATCAATACTATTTTATTTTGCCGTTATTTTGGTTATAGTTACCTTTTTTCTTATCAACAATACCAGATTGGGATTGAGAATGCGCGCGGCAGGCGAAGACCCAGGCGTGGCCGCAAGCTGCGGGATTAATGTTTTTCGCATCCGCTATTTCGGGGTATTGATGAGCGGGGCGTTAAGCGGTATGGCCGGAGCTTATCTGTCTCTGGCCGACTTATCCCAATTTGTGGAAAGAATGACGGCTGGACGCGGTTTTATCGCTCTGGCTGTTTTGATTTTAGGACGCTGGAAACCTTTTAATATCTTGCTGGTATGTCTGTTTTTCGGTCTGGCGGAAGCCTTAGCCGAATTTTTACAGGGAATCGAATTAACCATACCGGCGCAATTCTTATTAATGCTGCCTTTTATTCTCACTTTGTTTGTTATGGGCGGATTAATCGGAGAAACCAAACCGCCCGCTTGCCTGGGCAAATCTTATCAGGCAGAATGAATTTTTTCTTGTAGCAACATGCTAATTTATGGTATAAAGTCAATACCGTTCACTTAAAACGTAGCGCAGGGCTTTAGCCCTGCCCCAGACGTAACGTTCGACCCTATAGCCGGTGCAGACCTAAGGGTCTGCGCTACGTTAAGTGAACGGTATTGGGTATAAAGTAACTGGTTTTTGATCTGCAAAGTTAAAATAATAAAAGAAAGGTTCGATCTTCAGTGACAAAACGCGATTTGGCCGCGGGAATCCTCTGTTATTCGGGAATGGGCTTACTGCAATGCCGCTTAGAGAGAATTTTCAGCCGCAACCATAAAATAATTATTCCGGCCTATCACCGCATCGCCGAGCACAACGCAGAGGCGGATTATTTAGACCCGGAATTGATCAGCGCAACTCCTGAGCAATTTGAAAATCAAGTTAAATATCTGGCCAAAAATTATGAAGTAATAACCTTTGCCCAATTGTCCGAAGTACTGGAAGGGAAACGGGAATTAAAACGGACGCCGGTAATCATTACTTTAGACGACGGCTATAAAGATAATTTTGATATAGCCTGGCCGATCCTGAAGAAATATGGAGTCCCGGCTACGATTTTTATAACCTGGGATTATATCGGGCAGCAAAAATTGTTTTGGTGGGATTATATTTATTATCTAGTTCAAAATACCAAAGTTAAAAATTTAAAATTAGCCGAATCAGGCACATTAGCCATTGCTACCAATCAGGAAAAATCAGAAGCGAAAAATAAGATTATCGCTTTATTAAAGGAAGTAAAAAACCAGCATCGTATAAAGATCTTGAATAAAATCAGCGAAATACTCAACGTACCGGAACCGTCTGATTTTCGTGCAACTTTGAATTGGAATGAAATCCATCAAATGGCTGAATACGGTATAGAATTCGGCGGACATACTTTAAGCCATCCCATCCTGACCGAATTAACCGATGAAGATTTGCAGCGAGAGATTGGAAAAAGTAAAGAATTGTTGGAAGGCGCATTAAAAACCGAACCGGTGAGTTTTTGTTACCCCGTCGGCCAGGGTCATGCCGTCGATCGGCGTATCGTTGCGGCGGTGAGGCAAGCCGGGTTTAAATTCGCCACCACAGCCTGCCATGGGGTGAATAATTTACCAAGTTGCGACTTTTTATCATTATATCGTCTGCGGGTAAGTCCGCAAGATAATCAAATAGTTTTTCAAGAACGTATTCACTTCCCCCAGGTGATTACTTATTGAGGTAGTTGCAAAAGTCCCCCGAAGTGTCATTCCCGCAACGATTTTGAGCGGGAATCTGGTTTTAACTGCTTGAAAAACCATATCCGTCCCCGAAGTAGTTATCGGGGATAAAAGCGTTCGGGGATGACAGATACTTTTGCAACTACCTCTATTGAAAGGAGATTTATATTAAAATTCTGGGCATTTCTTCATTAGATAACGATACCTGTGTCTCTTTAATCGACGGGGCGGCTGTTCGTTATGCGGTAATGGAAGAACGTCTGACCCACATCAAACACCAAAACGGTTTTCCGCATAAAGCGCTTAAAATGCTGTTTGATATGACCGGAATCAGGGCGCAGGATATTGATTGCGTAGCCTATCCCTTTCTGGATTGGCGCAAGCAAAAAGAATTGTTGATTAAAAGCTATCTTGACGATTTGAAAAAAAATATTACCAATCCGCATAATATTTTACCCACCCTTTCCCATCAAGCCTCTTTTCTCAAATGGTCATACAAAGCCATAAGCGATCATCGCCGCTTTAACATCGAACTAGAAAAAAATCTGACCGACTTGGGTCTTATGCCTAAACTTCAGCGGGTGGAACATCAGTTATCCCATGCGGCGGCGGCTTTTTATACCTCCGGCTTCGAACGCGCCCTGATATTGACGCTGGATTGGTATGGCGACGGCTTGGCGGGCAGCGTTTCCTTAGGCTCGCCTGCCGGTATCGAACGCTGTCATTCCATCGATTATCCTCATTCTCTGGGTATGTTCTATGCGCAGGTTACCGGAGCGTTGGGGTTCAAAATGTGTCATCACGAGGGCAAAATCGTGGGGCTGGCGGCCTTCGGCGATCCTTCGGTATTATACGATACGGTGAAAAAGAAATTCGAAGAGACCGAGGAAACTTATCGCTATATAAACGCCATGGATTTCACCTTCTGTCAGCGTTTGGCTCACCGTTATCATCGGGAAGAAGTGGCGGCGGCTTACCAAAAGGTCTTGGAGGATGTGGTAACGAAACTGGTGCGCCATTATCTGGTTAAATATCAACAGACCGCAGTAGTACTGGCCGGCGGGGTAGCGGCTAATGTGAAGTTGAATCAAAGGGTGCATGAGGTAGATCAGGTTGAGAAAATTTTCATTCATCCGGCAATGGGTGATGATGGCAGCGGAACCGGCGCCGCGTTATATCTTTTGGCCAAAAGTGGAATCCGGCCTGAGAAAATAAAGAATGTTTTCTTCGGCCCCGAATACTCCCACCAGGCGATTGAAGCGGAATTGAAACGATTCAGGGTTAAATATCAATATTATGAAGACATAGAGGATAAAGTCGCGGAAAAGCTTGTGCAAAATAAAGTGGTGGCGCGTTTTAACGGACGGATGGAGTATGGGCCGCGCTCTTTGGGAAATCGCTCTATTCTTTATTCCGCCAGCGATCCATCCGTTAACGATTGGTTGAATAAGCGGCTCAATCGCACCGAGTTTATGCCCTTTGCACCCGCCACCCTTTTTGAATACCGCGATCAATGCTATATCGGGGTATCGGGAGCCGAAAACGCCGCTCAGTATATGACCATCACCTTCGATTGCAAGCCTTTTATGCAGGAGAAATCCCCGGCGGCGGTTCATGTGGACGGCACCGCCCGCCCGCAGTTCGTTACCCCGGAATCCAATCCCGGTTTCTACCGCATTATCAAAAAATATCACGAGTTGACCGGTATCCCCAGCGTAATCAATACCAGTTTCAATATGCACGAAGCCCCGATAGTCTGCACCCCTGAGGACGCGATTACCACCTATCTGGACGGCAAGCTGGATCATTTGGCGATCGGTAATTTTTTGGTTTAATACCAAGTCGATGTTTCGGCGTGTCCCCACGCCGAAACTTCAAAGGGGAACGCTACCCCTTTACGGTTTCGGTGTGAGGACACACCCGAAACATCAAAGTGAAATTGTCATTGCGAGGCAGTCTTATCGCCGAAGCAATCTCCAGCCGCTCGGAACCAGAGATTGCTTCGCTCCCTCCGGTCGCTCGCAATGACCATAAACGGTATAATTGAAATTTCTAAGTCCCTAAAGCCTCGGCACTACACCAGGGGGAAATTTTAATCCATCATGCTTAAAAGATATTTTGTATTTATTCTAATCAGCCTGTTTTTCCTCTCTTCGAAAGTATCGGCTCAAGATTCCGATCAATTATTCGGGTTTGCCGAGCATTTATATAATCAGGGCGAATATTATCGCTCTGTCACCGAATACCAGCGCTTTATCTTTCTCTATCCGCAGGATTCCAGAGTGGAAACAGCGCGTTTTCAAATCGGGGCCTGCTATTTTGCCGGGGAGGAATGGGACAGTGCCGAAAAAGCCTGGCAGACGGCATTAGCCACCCCCGTTTCGGAGCAGTTACGTCAGCAGATTTTGTATAAATTAGCAGTTTGCAGCTACAAGCAAGAGCAATATACCCTATGCCGCAACTATTTAGAGCGTTTGCGCCAGGAATTTCCCCAATCGCTTCTGCTTTTAGACAACCGAAAACTGGAAGCGGCAAGTTTTATCGAGCAAGACGACTGGGCCGGTGCGGTCAATACATTCCAACAAACCGATTTCCCGCAAAAATCCGCATTGATTTCTATAGCAGAAAAGGAAAAGGGGCTGCCCCTAAAATCACCCGGATTAGCCTCCGTGTTATCAATGGTTTTACCGGGAGCCGGTCAATTGTATGCCGGACGGATTCAGGACGCTGCCATGTCGTTTATGCTGAACGGATTGTTCATCTGGGGGATAACCGAAGCCTATTCCAATGATAAAAAAGTAACCGCCGGGATTTTACTGTTTTTTGAAACCGGCTGGTATCTGGGCAATATCTACAGCGCCGCCAACAGTGCCCATAAATATAATCAGGAATTGAAAAAGACCCAACGGGAGGAGATCAAGAATAATTTGAATTTGAAGCTGAGTTTATTTCCGGAAGGTGGCGGGGGTTTGGGGGTTTGTTATAGATTCTGATTATCAGGATTAACCAATGGCTAAGAACTTATCCGTAAATAACTTCCCCCTCTTTGGAAAAGAGGGGACAGGGGAGATTTTCTTATGATTTTCAACAAAAGTCTGGTGGTATAAAGCCATTATTATAAAATCCCCCTTAATCCCCCTTTGCCAAAGGGGGAGAT
>JACRJN010000004.1 GCA_016235675.1 Candidatus Schekmanbacteria bacterium | reverse complement strand
TTTGGCGACGTACCAGGGGGAAACTCCAGTCGCCCTACGGGCTCCTTCCGTTTCCCCCTGGTACTTTAAACAAGGGAGCGGGATGATATCCCTTATCATCATCATCCCATATTATTAACCTGCATCAGGGTGGTCAATTTTAGGTTGTCATTCGCAAACAAGAATGTGCATACGCACATAACTATCTGATATTCCAACTACAAAAAGAACAGCCCTAAAGGACAATGCCCTTTAGGGCTTATTGTTAACCAACTAACTACTTGAGTTCGTTGATATTAGTCTGGCTCCCCGCAGTGTTCTCGTTTACAAACTTTATTAGCTTTACCCGCAAGGTCGTTAGTAGGGTAAATTATAGTAGCGGATTGAGAAGAGAATTGACCCTACAGACAGTATAATAAAAATCTCCGGGATTTGCAAAAAATACTTTTCCCCTGCTATATTTTTTCACGCCATATTCATGCCAACTTTTACGCCAAGCTGTTTTTTGCTATGGCATAAACGTTGTTTGTTATCCGATAGATATGCTAGTTTGTTTCTCGCCACATTCTCGCCATATTCACGCCAAGTTACTCCGATAATTCGGGGTAAAATGGTAGCTTAAATGGAAACATTTCTAAAATTTGATGGCCAAAAATTCTGCGGGTTCATTTTCCTTTTAAAATTTGAGCTGCGGGTTTAAGAATCCTTATCCCCAGCTATTCCTTTAAGGGGAGGATGTGCTTGGCATCGCCGGAGACAACAAAATTAGCCTTCCACTTACAGGATAACCCAGAACATCTATTTTATAACGGGCGATGGCCAGTTGCACTTTCCCGGTCACATTTTTTATTGCCACATTCACGCCAAGCATTTTTTAGATATGCCATAAATACGGATGATGCCATAGTCCAATATGATTATATTGGTCGAAATATTCTCATTCCTTAGCACCGTGCTGTTTGAGTAGTTTAATTATTTCGGTGCGGTCTTTTTCTGTGGCAAGCATCAAGGTTGTTCTACCATACCTGTTTTTTGCATTAGCATCGGCGCCATTATCCAGCAAGGTCTGCACAATAGCTTTGTAGCCTTCCATTACCGCCGCTGTCAAAGCTGTTTCGCCACCCCTGCTTTTTGCATTTACCTCAGCGCCTGCATTCAGCAATGCCCCCACAATAAAAGTATGGCCTTTTATTGCCGCAGACATCAAAGCGGTAACACCACGCCTAGTTTTAGCATTTATATCAGCACCATTGGCTAGCAGCATTTGGGCGATGTTGGCGTAACCTTCCTGTGCCGCTATTATCAAGGGGGTGAGCCCCCGTGCGTTTCTTGAATTAACATCGACTTTATTGGCTAATAAGGATTGCACAGTCTCTATGCGACCTTCAGCTACTGCCAATAATAACTTTATCTTCTTCAACCAACCCATTTCATTTGTTTCCTTTTATCCACTAATACGGCAGAAACCCTTATCCCTAGGTATTCCTTTAATGGACACTTTTTTATTCTAATCACGTACTAATAATTTATATGCCAAACTGAATAATCATCTAACAACTGATAATTTTTTGACTTCTTATCAACCGATTTTAAATAGTCTAATGGCAGAATAAAGCTCTTTTTGTCAGATAATCGCTGAACATTCACCAAAATACCATTATTTTCATCAAGCTCATCTTCAAAGCTAACAAGATTAAAAACGTCTGTGTAAGATGGTTGTTCCTTTTTTAATTTCTCATATTCTTTTTTACTACCCGGCCCCAAAACATAATATTCTTCCCATGGAAAATCTTCAATGCCTGTAAGTTGACATGGAAAGTTGATATTCTTTTTAAGGTAATCCATATACCGTAGAGAAGCCTCTTCACTGACGTCCATACCATGGCTACCAAGAATTTGCTGAATTCTTTTATCTTGTTTATCAAGATCACGCATATTTTTCTCCAAAGGCTTTGTTTGTCGTTCCTTATTCTATCCAAGGACGGTCAAGACGATCACTGGCAGCATCGGCTTAGCCACCAATATTATGTAAAAGTTCTATCTTTCTCTGCTCAAGCGCGGCCAGTTCGGTTTTCAGTTTTCTTAACTCTTTGTTAACTTGGGCTAATTCTTTTTCGACCTTTTTATTCTCAAGGTAATTCTTACCGCATTTTTCATTCACAAATGCTTCTACTTCGTTTCGAAGAAGCCTAAAATATGGGTTCCCATGGAAATAATTCTTACGATATTGAAGTTTGCCATCCTTAATTGCATTAATAATCTCCTCTTGTGTAAGCCCAAATTCTTTACAAGCAGACTTATCGCTAAGAGTACCACCTTTTTTTATCCAAACAGAATCTGACATTTATTTCTTCTTTTTCCCTTATTCACGCTACATTCTCGCCAAGTTGATCTAAAATTCCGGTGCAAAATGTGAACATGAATGGAAACATTTTAAAATTTGAGGGCAAAAAATTCTGCGGGTTCATTTTCCTTTAAGGGGAGGTGTGCTTGGTGTCGCCGGAGACGATAAAATTGGCCTTCCGCTTACAGGACAGTCCAGAACCTCTGTTTTATAACGGACACCAGCTTATTGCGAAAATATTTACTACCTGTTAACAGATATTCCTGTTGCTGATTCAAATACATCATCCAGCGAATCAGTATACATATTGTTCTTATCTAACAAATACTTTTTTACCTCTTGAAAAATCTTGTATTTTTCTTCCTGATCTTTACTCTCGCTTTTCACTAAATTCAGATATGCTTCCAGATGCTTACAAGCCATATCATCAAAACTTTCAGGGCCGCCGCCATACTCATTTAAAAATTCGATAAATCCACGATAGGCCAAATGTTCGAGTTTTATCAACGTCCAGGTGCTAACCAAAGATTTTCTGGCCTTAGCAATGATTGAATTTACGACTTTGCCATTTGGCGTACCGGGTATGCCTTTTTTATATACTTTCCCGATGGTCTCTTTTTCCATTGCTGTGATAAATACGTCATCTTTTCCACCCAATAAGCGATTTTCTAAAAACAGTTTCATTTCTTTGGAAAAGCTATATATCTCTTTAAATAAATCCTCTTTGCCTTGAGGCGATAGTTGGTCGAATTTTTCTTTGATCTCTTTGAAGCTTGCCATATACCCTTATTTGGTTAAATTCGGCTAGTGGTGGCCTGTTTCGTCCTTTAAGGGAAGGAAGTGTTTGTCACCGCCAGAAATGATGAAGTCGGTCTCCTGTTTACAGGACAGTCCAGCACATCTATTTTATAACGGACGATAGCTCATTGCAAAAATATTTTTTGATTACTTTCCCGGCCACTTTTTTTCACGCCATTATCTCGCCACATTCACGCCAAGCCATTTTTAGCAGTGCCATAATTGTTGTTTGTTATCCGGTAATTAGCTCGCCATGTTTCTCGCCACTTTCACGCCACATTCACGCCGAGTTGACTCAAAATTTCGGTGTAAAATATGAACATAAATGGAAACATTTTTAAAATTTAATGGTCAAAAATTCTGCGGGCTTAAGAATCTTTACCCCCAGGTATTCCTTTAAGGGGATGATGCGTTTGGCATAGCCGGAGACGATAAAATCAGCTTTTCTGCTTATGATGCATTCAAGACCTTTTACACAAACATGTTGAACCTCAACAATTTATCTTATTTAGCTCATCTATAAAGCATCTTTTAATTTCCTTTAACAAAGGTCTGTCGCTCACACTGGCATTTATTTCTTCACTCAAGGCCGTATAGTACCTGTTATCGTGAATGTTCTTGAGAGATTCCAAAAGTGTACGCGACTCAATATCCTTAGGAGTTACTTCAAAACCAGACATAGGGTGCCCTTTCCCCTTTGCGTTAAAAACACAACGGTAGCTTATCAATGGATCTTCTTCACTACCTCGTCTCTTCAAACCAGAACACGTTCGAATCCAATATGCAACAGTTTTACTAATCACTATAGGGGCTGTCAGTTCTGTTTGGTCCAAGTAATTACTTCGATAAATAATGTTAGACAGAGCAATAGGCTTACTGGCAATGGAACAGAGTCGCTGAGCGAAGTTAACATGATCACCTACAGCCGTGAACTCATAAAACCCTCTACGCATGAATCCGGTTTCAGGTTGTTCTGTCGCTATACCGAAAGACTCAAGTGATACCTGACCATAATTCAAACCCACCCCAAGCCTTAATTCCAGATCCTCATTGTATCTACTAAGATACTGCCTTGTAAGGTCATGGTTTTGAATAACAGACCACAGTTCGTTAAAGCCTTCTATCAACAACCTGGATGTAAGCAACCCAAGTATGCAAGTAATAACAGCCTTTTCTTCCGGCTTGAGTGTCAGGTACTCACCAAAGGTTGCCATTACTCCGTCACCCATAAACTTATGAATTCGGCCTACATTGCGAACCGAAATGACCTGGCTTGTATACTCAAGAAAGGATTTGAGGAAAGCGATAACCATAGCAGCATATCTTGGGTGTGTCATACGGGCTATTTCGAACATAGATGTTGAATTTCGTATGTCACAAAAGAGAATAGCTATGTCGGCTGTTTGTGGTGAAAGAAACGAAGGGAGATAAGTATAACCAGTGATAGGATATTGATTATAGAGTAGAGTTTTAAGCAGATTATGCAATACATTTAATGACCCCCTTATTTTCTCTGTCGTTATTTTATCGGGAATGTTATTTTTAAAAGCCAAGACGTAATGGCCAAAAGGTATATTATTCTGATCAAAAGGGAGCAATAGATATCGATAATCTTTTCCAAGTGTAATTTGACAAAACTGATAAAGACTTATATCCCTTGGCTCATTTGTAATTTCGCTAATTTGTCTGCCAGGAAAATGTACATAAATATCATTTTGCTCCTTGAACTTTTGTGCAACATCACGATCATCTTTTCCAATTTCTATCCAATTAACTTTATTGATTTGTGGGTTTGTAAAATAATGAATAGCCTTATCTGCATCTAACCACGTTCGCAGAAACAATCCGATGAGGTTTAATTGTTTGAGAATGACTTGATCAAAGGGTTCCCACGTAGAAAAGCTGCTTATCATTTGGATCGCAAGCAGCTTTTCGTCCGTTCTAAGCCCACTTACAAAATCGTTGTAATCTCTATTTGTGTCCATAACTACCTCCCAAACTGCTGCATATTTCGATCTTGTTTTTTAAGACACAAAACGGTGTCTGTACGGATAACCAACGATCATTTTCAAGCAATCTAAATTTCTTAGCCGCATCGTCTCTATATGAATCGGGAAGATCGACGAGTCCCCAACGACTTAGAAACAGAACACGCGAACCTATATCATATCCTTTCCATGCATTACAGATTTCTTTCACTCGTTCGAATCCACACCATTGACTGTCTGGCTCAGCTTGCTGGTTGGGCATTTGGTTATCTACAATTAGGACACTTGGGGGGGTTTTATCTCTCATCAGTTGATCTACTTTTTCATAAAACTCCTTCCCATGACGTGCTTCTTCTACTTCGTAACCGAAAAAGCGTAGGGCGCCGGCTAGAGGGGTTCTAAAAAAATCTTCATCGTCTGCAACGAGCACTAGAGGTTTAGTTTCCATTGACCTTCTCCTTTCAGATTACAAACGAAAATCAGGGGTTGTGATTCTAAAGGTCGTTCCATTGTAAACAGCACATTTAACAACCCATTTATTAAGTTTGGCAAGCCCATAAACACGACGAAGACCTGTACCACTTCCTACAACTGCAGTACCAGGCAAATGAAACACCTCTCCATATTCCGTATTTTCTACTTCTTTTATGACCTCTGGACGGATACCCTTACCATTGTCCAATACCTCAAAAATAAGATATGACTTTTCCCCTGAATTTTCCTCGTAAAGACGAATAAGAATCGGGATTGAAGTACCTGAATGTCTTACCGCATTATCAAGAATATTCCCTAATATGGAACTAAGGTCATGATATTGTATACACGGAAGGCGAAGGGTTGTTTCCATTGTCATGGGGGGATTTACAGAGATCAAACACTTAGTTTTGTTGAGTTCAAGATTAGACTTAAGCTCAACTTCGGTTCGCACCAAATCCCAAAGGCATTGTATTGATTCATGTGTAATTTTATTCGGGTCCCTTGCAGCATCAAGCACTGATACTAAACGCTCAATAGCCTTATTCAACATTGCTATGGAATTAGGCAGGGTGGTTTTTAAGTATTCAAATGCTTGATAAGGGTCAGTATTACTATTTTTAATCACTTCCTGACACATAGTCAAGATCGTCACGCTCCTACCTAGACCACCTCCAATAGCATGTGCCACATCACTGAATACACGGTTCTGTACCCTGTAATAGGTTTGAAGAAGGAGGCTGAGGTGGGCAGCAACTAGATCAAAGATTTTTTTGTCTTGCTCTGAAAAGGGAGGTCTGTTTCTTCGCCTTTCTATTTTGAAGACCCCTAAAACAGTATCTTTTTGGGAGCCTTCTCTGGAGCGTTTAATAGGCACCGCATACATACAACCAAAACCAGTTTCAGAATTTTTAATAGAATCAGGATCGGGATAAATATATTCATCCCAACCCCCATGATGGCATGAATACGAAACTAAGTCTTCCAAAGAGCTTATATTTAACGGTGTCCCGCTAACAGCAACAAAGGCTGTAAGACCACCATCTTTCATATCGTCAGCAGTTTTAACATCCCATTTAAGTGGATAGCTATGTTTTTCCTTTGGAAGTGCGATTTCTTCACCTCTCAGAAATGCGACACCACCCATAAGCACAAGAGTATTCTGTTCGACAACAAATAAAGTTGAAATGTCGGCATCCTGACTTTTCGCAGTTTGACGGACAATTTCATAAGCATGTGAGAGTGGATTTTCAGTCTCAAAAATAAAGCCAGCAATCTTAGATAAAAGAGATAGTACATCATCTCGCTGCCCAACTGGATGTTCGATATGTTCCTGCATAGCAAATACTCCTTTGGTCGCAAGAGTAACAGTCCGGCTCTCCGACAAAAAAAGTGTAACACTTTTCTTAAGGTTTTACAATGGCATTACTGGATTGCATTTTATGGCCTTTTTCTTTGTGGCAACATTCCGTTTTTGCATGTTTGAGCCAATCTTTAAAGTATGAAATGTACTCAGCGTCAAATTTATTTTTAAGCTTACACAATTTGTAATCTTGCTCTTAATAACGTAAAAAAAATTAAAGGCTTGCAGGCCAGGATGCCTAAGGCTATCCCCAGTGTATTTGTTCACCATCTAAGTGAATTCCCCAATGTCCGGTACAGGGTTTTTTTTGCGGTTTCCGCCAACATTTTGGGGACTCGCCGACAGATGCCCCGCTTTCACGTGACGTAGCGAATGTTATGATTTCTGCCAGCTTATTCACCCTGGATTTAAGTTGAGGCACAGCGTGGCCGTCCAAGCGCTCATTAAGCCAATGCCTGATATCGATAATCCACACTGTCTTTCCCTATGCGTCAATTTATTACTGCTATAAAATTTGCCATAATATCAGCGTGTTCAATATAATAACCCATATTGTGCCATGTCATACATGACAATTGTAACAATATATCATTTTAGGCTATATTGCCCATATCTGTCAATAATATTTACTTGATTTTACTTGGTGATTAGTTGGTAGGAAATATTGCGGCTGCTGCCGATCATAGAAACAATACCGCTATCCACAAGCTCCTTGATTTCCCGTAAAGCGGTTCTGCGGGAGGTATTGGTAAGATGGCCGTATTGTTCCGCCGTAAGGGAATGATTAGTCTTCAGATATTGAACAGCTTCCTTTTGCCGGGCATTTAGACAAGAGGGGGCTATCATTGGGCAGTCGGTTTTCCCATTCTGCTTTTTATCTTCTTCCTCGCTAAGACCGCCCTGTGGCAAAGACTTTTCTATTTTCTCTAAATCCACACCATATCTTTTGACAACATTATCCCAGCGCTTCAACCCCAAATACTCCTTTGCCAATACAGTATTACCGTTGGATTTTGCCATAGCTACACCTACAATTTTTTGGGCGGCTGTCTTGGTTACAGTCTCCATAACATCATAAAATTCCAGCTTTCCTGTGGGAATGTCAATTTCTAACTTATTATCAACCCATTGCTCTCCGGCAATATCAATATCATCCGGCTGAATTATCCCCTGTTTCCTTATAACCACAGCCTTCCAAATGGCATTCTCCAACTCCCGTATATTCCCCGGCCAGGAATGGGCGGTCAATAATTCCAGGGTTTTTGCTGAAATCCCCGTTATATTTGCCCTGTCCTTCTTATTGTATTTTTTCCAAAAATGCTCGGCCAGCAACGGAATGTCTTCTTTCCGCTCCCGCAAGGAAGGCACTGGAATCTGGGCGACCCTCAGCCGGTAAAACAAATCCCGCCGGAAACGTTTTTCTTGTACCGCCTGGAAAAGGTCTATGTTGGTAGCGCAGATTATCCGGACATTGACTCGTATCAGTTTAGTCCCGCCGACCCGGTAAAACTCACCCTCCTGTATGGCTCTCAATACCTTTGCTTGCTGCAACAAGGGGAGGTCGCCTATTTCATCCAAAAATAAAGTACCATCATGAGCCAATTCAAATTTGCCAGTCTTGGGCTTATCTGCACCGGTAAATGCCCCTTTCTCATGGCCAAAAAGCTCGCTCTCGGCTAATGTTTCCGTTATCGCCGCACAGTTTATCGCTTCAAAGCGCATATTTTCCCGGGGACTTTGATAATGGATAGCCCTGGCGATTAGCTCTTTGCCGGTTCCGGTTTCTCCCTCAATCATGACTGAAATCGAGGAATCCGCAACCTGTAATGCCTTCCGAAGAACCTTCAGCAGGGAGCTGCTTTGCCCTATAATCGGCTTATCATCAGCATATTTAAAGTTATCCGGGATCATTTGCACCCCTTGCAGATGCAAATGATTACTCTGGCGCTTTCCCCAAAGATGGCTGGCATTTTCTTGAAAAGATTAAGCATTTTTAAAACATTCCTTATCTGACACAAAAGGACAGCTATCCATATATCAAGAAATGTGCCACCAATACCACAAACAAACAGCGTTCTATTTATCAATAAGATGCCAATTTTAAGATTGACTAAATTTTTCTATTGGTATATATTTACTATCAGTATAGCTTGATATAGATTAGATTGTTTATCACAACAGATTTGTATCCCAGGTGTAATCCATACCTCCTCGTTCTCAATCCAATACAGGAGGATTGCCCCATGCCCTTAAATGCCCCGATTTTCAACTATCAGGAGCAGACGGTTCTCCTGCACGTCTTGTTTGCAGAGCATTCCACCGCCCGAAAGAGCCTCGAAGACTTAATCCTGAAACTTGAGCGAGCAGACTATGACCAGCCTCTAACCGTGGAAGGTGCTGACCAGGGGAAACTGATTGATTTATTTTTGGGGGATAAAGAATTTCTGTTTCCCGACTTAAAGAATAACTACAACATATACGGATTTAAAACACCTAAACTCTCTAAAAAAGAAAACGCCTTACTGGAAGCCGGGATATTTTATACAATCAGCAAATTACTATTGATTAAGTGCTATTTCCGCAAGGGATTGAACAAGCTGATGTATACCTCCGTCATCCCCGGCATACCCGATAAGTTCAGACCATTATATCTATACCGGCTGGGAGTCATTTATTTAGAGCAGGGGATGATGGCGGAAGCCAGCGACATTCTGGAGTTGGCCATACAACGCTGCCGCAAGTTTGATGCTGACACCGTCATGCAAACGCTGGAGAAATTGATTTTCTACCAGATACTGCGGGTATATGTCATTCATGAAAACTTTGCCAAAGCTGAGGAGATCATCAAAAACCTCAATGAAAAGGTCAGCGCAGAGGATGATATTACCTTCATATCCCTGCTGGGATACTATTATCGAACCAAACAGGAGTATGATAAGGCTTTTGCCATACTTGACCGCGCTTATACCTTGTACAAAAGCAAAGATCAGGATAAGGTTAAGTACAAATTCCCCCGGCAATGGTTCAATACCCTTTATCAATTGGCCTTTTGCTGTCTGGAAAAAGAAGAATTCTCCAGGGCGGAGGTAATTATTCAGGAGGCAAAAGCCGGATTAAGCGATCTGGATTATCGGAATCATGGCTATTGCGAAAATCTGCTGGGGCAACTGGAAATGGCCAAAAAAGGCGGCGAGCCGAGCGCAGCCCTACAGCATTTCCAGACAGCCTACAGTAACTTCGGGCAATATACCGACTATCGCAATATGGCCCGTTCACTGCGCAGCATCGGAAAGGTGTATTTCAAATTGAAGGATTATCCCAAGGCTATCCAGGCTTATGACCAATCCCTGGCCTACGATTATCGTACGCAAATACAGGTTGGTATTCTTAAAACCTTACTGGCCAAGGTAGAGCTATACATCGAACTGGTGCAATATAACCAGGTTGCGGGATGCTTAAAACAGATTGCCGATTTGAAGATTCCCCAGGATCATTATTTACAAAAAGAGGTAAAAAAATATGAGCAAACCCTGGAGGAGAACCGAACCCCGGCGGATAAGCTTATCGGCAATTCAAAGGCTATGAGCGAAATCAAAGAAAAAATCCTGGAATGCTCCAAATGGAACGATCCGGTATTAATTGTGGGCGAATCCGGTGTGGGTAAAAATATGGTCGCTGAAGCAGTCCATAAGGATAGCAATCGCTCTGGAAAGCTGGTGCATATAGAATGTACCCGCATAACATCTACGCTTACAGAGAGTGAACTTTTTGGCTACGAGAAGGGAGCCTTTACCGGCGCAGCAAATACCAAGAAGGGGCCGCTGGAAGATGCCAACGGGGGCACAGCGTTTTTAGATGAAATAGGCGATCTGCCGTTAGAATTACAGGGTAAATTGTTACATTTTTTTGACAAGCAAAACACTATCCGGCGGGTTGGCGGAACCCAGGATATTAAACTGGATGTTATGGTAATTTGTGCCACCAATAAGGAATTGGAAAAAGAAGTAGCCAAAGGGAACTTTCGCAAGGACCTCTATCACCGGATTTTAGATTCGCTAATCGAAGTACCCCCATTAAGAGAGCGGAAGGAAGACATAAAGGAGTTGGCCAAGTTTTTTTATGTTAAGTACTGTACCCAATTTAACAGGGACATCTGCGGTATTAAGGAAGATGCCTTGAATTATATTCAGGAATATGAATGGCCTGGAAATGTAAGGGAACTGGAAAAAACTATTAAGCGAAGCGTCCGCGGGCTTAAAAGCGGCCTACAGCTTTCCAGGGAAAACCTGGAACAGGCGATTATCCCTCAGGAAAAACCGCAGGCGCAGATCAGTTCTCCCCATGAAAACCTTGATGACTTGAAAAATCAGATGCAAGACCTGGCCAAACGGCTTGAAAAACTGGAAAATCACCCATCAGACAAAAGGTTAAGTAATAGCAAGAATGTATTAAACGAACTGTTTTTACTTATCCAGCAAGAGAATCCGATTCGCAAATCCAAAATCGTTGAGCGCTGTCCGCATTTGAAAAAATCGTTTCATCATTGGATCGATGCTCTGGTGGATAAATATGGGGTGATTGAAGTCGAGAAGCATAATACTTATCAGTTGTATAGACCGGTAGCAGCAGCGATGCTCAAGGAGAAGGTAAAGGCTGGGATGATTAAGGAAGAAGGCGGGTATTTTAAATTGGGTTAAAATCCCAGTGCCGTGGCCTTTCCTGCCCCGTCCGCCAATAATACAATTTAAGGCATCATCAAATTCCAGTCTTATCTCCTCCAAGCCCCCCTAACTGAGATAGATTTTATCTTGTGATAATGCCGGGTTTGCATTACAGGTTCCTTAATGAAAAATGATGTCCATTTGGGTATGGGTTGTATTGCCTTATGATAGTGGAATTTATAGCCTTCATCTGCTGTAAGCGCTTTACAGTAAACCGGCAAAACTGGAAAATATATAATGGAAAATCTGCTTGTACGCCTCACATAAGTGATCCCCGCCGTCTTCGCCTTGACCGTTGATGATGCGATGGTAGGCACAGCCTCCTTTACAGATATGGCTCCATTTGCAGGATATACATCTTAAGGGTAGATTGGCGAAATTTTCCCGAAAGTTGCTATATATCACGCCGGTTAATATTTCCTGAAGGTTTTTTTGCCGGATGTTACCCAGTTTGTATTGGGTATATGGCAAGTAGCGGTCGCAGCAGGGCCAGACATCCCCGGCCTGATCGATACGGATGATGCGGGGACAATGGCCATTCCACCAGCAGATGTTCAAGGGCATTTTTCGGAAAGCCCGGAATAATCCGTCAAACAGACTTATTTGAAGCTCTGGTTCATTACTATTCAGCCAGGCATCGAACAAACGGCACATATATTCGGCATATGCAGAAACGGTCAACCCCGATCTGTTGAGGGCCGGGTTGATACTTATGCGGAAAAATCTGTGCCCGATAAAAAAGGCCGGCAATTCTTCAGGGGAACAAAGTTTTTCTCCGGTGATTGTCGCGGCAATACCGAATGATTTCTTTTCCCTGTTCAAATTTGCCACAGCCTGCATTACCTGCCGAAAGCTGCCTTGTCTTGACGGATATTTACGCTGGGCATCATGTAATTTTTCAGGGCCGTCCAGGCTAAGTCCAATTTCAAAATGGTTTTCCTTTAAAAAAGCCGCCCAGGATTCATCCAGTAATGTCCCGTTTGTCTGGATGGCATTTCTGGCCTGGGTAAGCGGCAGTCCGTATTTTTCCTGCAAGCGTAATGCGTTTTTATAAAAATCCATACCCGCCAATAATGGTTCGCCGCCATGCCAGATGAATTCAGGGTTTTCAGATGTACTGAGAACCTGTTGGATAACCCGCTCTAATAATTCCTGGTTCATAACCGCGGGATTGGATTTACTGCTTCCTGCCCGGTTAAAACAATAATCACAGGCCAGATTGCAGCGGTAGCCTGCCGGAGTAATTACCACCGCACCGATTAATTCGGGCTTTCTTTCCACCTTAACTTTCCGTTTCAGGTTGATATAATGGCAGAGTTCATCGGCTTCCTGTTCACGGCAGCGGTCAACTATTCCCTGAAGCATTCCTGTTTGGTTTTGGGTTATCGGATTATAGAGGGCTTGCATTTAGATACTTTAGGTTAATTTGATTATCCCGCATGACCAGCCCCTGAATTAAATCCACCGTTTCTTTCACCTGACCTTGCCACAGGCGGTAGCATTTTAACCGGGCAAAGATAGCGCCTATGGTCAATAACGACTGAGGCAAACCGCTGACTTTGGCATAGGATGAAGCCATAGCATACCACAAGGCCTCCCGCGGTAATGCTGGGCTTGCTTTGGGCTGTTTTTTAAACCCTTGCAACAGAAAAAAGTGGGTGGGCTGACAAGCAGTTTTTGCCGTCCTGACCCCCAATGTTTCGCAGCTTACCAACCTGCGCCCTTTTTCGCTGCCGTTTAGACCAAGCTCCGGCTTTTTTGACATAAGCGGCCTGATAAAATTAAGGCTGTCTTCCCTTATCTGGAGACTTTTGGGGAAGGGGAGTATGTCGCCGGAATCCAGTTTCAAGGCGGTTATCTCATCAGAAAGTAAAGCATAGCCGCGATAGGCCAGACCAAGGCTTAAGGTGGTTTTACCGTTCATGGTCTCGCCGGCCAGAATTATTCCGCCGTTATTTCCCGACAAACAGGCGGCATGAAAGAAAAGGCATTGTTTGGGCAAAGCGGCAATGGCAATAGTGACCAGAAGGTCAGCGATACCAAATAAATCCTGCCCGTTTTCATCGCCGCTGATAATCTCTACCTGATCCCAGGAAAGTTCACGCTTTGCCTTTTCCCCCAGATAGGCGATTTTTAATGGCGGGGTTTTGTTCTCGCAATAGATAGTTATTATCCCATTGCCGGTTTTATAAATAAGGTGAGTGGAACTGCCGCTGATAAAGGCCAGGTGCGCCCCAAACGGCCCTTTTTCAATAAAAGCAAACTCCACATCTGTAGATTCTGTTTTGCCGGAAAAACAGGCATAAGACCGTGCTAACCACCTAAGCAAGGCAGCGGAGTTGGATTTGAACTTAAATTTTAAATCCAAAAAGTTGTAGCTATCCTCATACAATGGCTCATCTATTGCCAGGTTAGCAATATCCGCGGCTGCAACTTGTTCAAGAAGTTGAGAAATCTTCATAACTTAATCAATTATGGTTTTTTCAAATCCACAAAGAAAGTCAGTCCCCGCAGTCCCCTGAACTCTTCATGCAGCTCTTTTTGGGTATAGGAAGCCACGATCCTGGGCTTGTCATATCCGGGTTTCCGGTATTCAGAATTGTCTGGTAATATTTTTATGTTTCCCATAGTTAACGCTCCCATCTGTTGTGGTTATTTTCCCCCTTGCCTGCCGCATAAAAACAGTTGATGCTATTTGATATGGGTGTAATAGGATAAAATTTACTAACGTTTTTTCCTCAAAAGTCCCAATAACCCGCCGGCGCCCAGTAAAAATAATGAGATTGATGCCGGCTCAGGGGTTATGGTCAAATTAGCAGGGCTATAGATTACTAGTTGTCGTTTATAAGTAGCGGCAGAATAAAATCCACCCATCAAAGTGTCATCAGCCATGCTGATAGTGGTAAGAGGGGTGGTGGCACGGGTGTTAAAAACCAAATCCCCCACTACTCTGGTACCGGATAAACCGCCAAAATTCCCAAAAGCAAGACCATTGAGTTCTCCAGACATGTCATCCGGTTGCCGCCGAAAATCTGGGTCATCCCCCAGCAGCGGGTTAAATTGGAAAGAGGCAAATATTAAGAAACTACTATTGTAAAAAATATCAAATCTTCCCCCAAGCGTGGGGTCTGTAAAATCCATCTCAAGAACAAAAACGGCTGGCTCTCCTCTTCTAACTACTTGATCGGATGGAAGCAAAGAAATAGTCTGGGCAGAGGAAATTGACGCGCTAATAACTATCAGAATACAAACTAAATGAATTATGGCCTTTGATTTCATTTTTGATCCTCCTCGTTTTAATCTTAGTGACAAGCGCCCTGACCGGGGCCTGGGTTTTTGCCGAAGTACTTTTTCAAAATTGCCAGATCGCCAAAACTTACGCAATTATCGCCGTCAAAATCGGCATCCTGGTTGTATTTTGGATCCCCAATACAAGTGCCAAAGGCGGCCTTTAAAAGTGCCAGGTCCGCAAAACTTACATAACCATCATTATCTAAATCCGCATCGCAGATATTGCCGCAGCCATCACCATTGCTGTCCCGTTGGTTAGGGTTGGACACAAGTAGGCAATTATCTATACAGTTGGCTATCTTGTCCTTATCGGTATCAGTATAACCTTCGTCTGTTTGCCCGTTGCAGTTATTATCCTTCCCGTCACAGATTTCCTCGCCTTCAGGATGAACGCTTGGGTCGTTATCGTTACAATCCTGGGTTATATCGTAGCCATCCTCATCCACATCGTAATTAGGGGTAGTGGGAATGGCCAGAATAAATTGGGAAAACCCGCTTACTTGCCCGCATAGGGTATTGGTTTCGGTATCCAATGAGGTGGTTATATCCTCCCAATGATCAACCTTATAATGCAGCAGGTAGAGATTATTTTCCTCGTCCGGCGTCAAATCATCATCCGGGTAGTTAAAACAGACCCCTATTTTACCCTTATAGACCGCAGTGGTGGATATATCATAATGGTGGCCCAAAACCTGAAAGGTGCTGGAAGAGGGCGGATTTCCCGGCGGGACAATGGCCAGCGAGGTCTGGCCTGCGGTGAGCACGTTTTCGAAGGTGATCGCACAATTCAATAGCTCTATGCGGATATTTGCTCCCACTGCTGTGGCGGCGGTTTGCCTCGAGTCTTCATCGACCTGCCCGTTACAGTTATTGTCCAGAGCGTCATAAAATTCCATCGCTCCCGGATTGACCATCCGGTTATGGTCGTCACAATCCCCGCTGATACCTTTTAGGGCAGCCGCCAAGTAGTACTGATCGGGACGGGCACATTGAACCAGACTTCTGCCGCTGGAATAGCCGTCGCCATCCGCATCTTCATACCAGACTACCGGCACATCAATTACCGTGATTTGCACCACCTGCTCATCCCGGCCGCAGGCCCCGTCGTCCACCGTAACCCGCACGGTATGGATGCCTGAATCTTCACAGGTAGTACGGTAGCTGAAGTTTGCCCCGGCTATCCCGCTGCCGCACTGCCAGCCGGTAATGGTATAGGTTAGCGGATCACCGTCCTGATCGGTAGCTTCGGCGGTAAAGCTTACCGTTTCGGTTTCATTCACCACTATAGCGGGGATGTTGGCCAGTACGGGATTATGGGCGCTGGAGAGGGAGAAATTGGTGGCTGCGGTGCCCCCATTGGGAACCGTTATCCCGCCAAGAATCTGCGGCTGATAATTATCGGCGGCGGTGCTGACTGTATAACTTCCCACTGCTACACCGCTTAAGTTATAGTATCCGCCGTCATCCGTATGGGTGAAGTAATTGCCCGCCAAGACAGAGGCATTACCGATGCCGCTGCCTGAGCAGGCGTTGGTTACCCGCCCGCTGATTACGCCGGAGGCAACGGCGCTGGTCGTATAGGATAAGGTATAGCCTCCCGTATTTCCGGGGAAAACAGAGCTGGCCCAAATCAGATAGGTTCCCGATGTTGGCAGGGAATAATTGCTGATGTTGACATCATCGGCATATTTAACAATATTCCCCTGGCTGTTCAGCAGGCGCAGGTAGCTGTCAAAATCGGAGGAACTTAAGGATAACGATACCTTTTGGCCGGACACGCCGTTGAAGGCGTAGAGATCGGCGAACTGCCCGCTGTTGATTTGATAATCGCTGTCCGTCAGATCGGCGGTGGTGTTCCCGGAAGCAGCGGAGGCATAGGGAGCGGGGGCAGGTGAAGTATTCAGGGACAAGCTGTAATTTCCGGTTGCTCCCGGTGCAGCGGAACTGACCCAGACGGTAAATGAAGGGGCAAGATAGGGCAGGAACACCACCTGGGTTTGATTGGGGGAGCTATCCGCACCGGGATGGCTGGCGGTGATTACCCGCCCCTGATTATCCAGCAAACGCAGGAAGGGTTTAAAGTCAGCGGAATTCAGCCGGAGACAAACCGCCTGACTGGGGGTGGCGGCGAAGGAATAGGCGTCCAGATACTCCCCGCCGGCAAGCATGGCATCTTGCGGATTCAGACTGCCGGAGACACTTTGCCCCATAGATAAGGGCACTGCCGGGAGCGCTTGCGGCATCAGGTTTAAGGACAAGCTGTAGCCGCCGCCCTCTGCCTCATAATAACTGGTGGCCCAAATCAGATAAGTACCGGTATAAGGCAGGGTGAAGCTGCCGAGAGCCGCATTCATTCCCCCGCCGTGGTCGTCGTCAATGGCGACGGGTCTCCAGTTGGCGGCGTTCAACAGTTGCAGCACGGGATCGAAATCAGGCGAGATCAGGGAAATCAAGACCTTTTGCCCGGCCTGTCCCTCGAAGCTGTACCAGTCGCAGTATTGCCCGCCGTAAAGCCGGTGATCGCCGGTCTCCAGGCTGCCTTCGATGTGTTGACCGAAAGTGACGGAGTTGATTATCGGCTGCGCCGCCCAAACCGAGGGCAAGAATCCGGCCATCAGCCACACCCCCAAGGGGCCTCCCTAGCGGGGGGTTTTTTATTAGGGAAACAACCCTCATGGGGGGTAGGTAAAATAAGCAATCGGGGGTACCCCCGCGAAAATCTTCCCAAAGACCAGCCACATCATTTCGCTATCAAATAAGTATTAACCAAGTTGATTAGCGTTCAATAAAGTAATAATATAGAAAATAAGAATTGTCTCCAAAATCGGTTTGCGTTCTAAAGCGTATTAACATATAATAACCTCCAAAGCTAAATTGGAGATTATTATGCGCCCCCGAAAATCTTCCCCTCCCGGTACAACAGAACGGCTGGAACAATTGCTATCAACCTGTAATTCGGATGCCGAGCGCCGCCGCATCCAAGCGGTTTATCTGCGGGCGAAATATGGTTTTGAAATTGAACAAATCGCCCAGATGACCGGTTTAAAAACCCAAACCGTCAGGAATATCCATTCCCTGTTTCTTAAAAAGGGAGAAGTCGCTTTAAAACTTTCCGGTAAAGGTGGCCGGAGGAATTTTCATCTTGATCTGAAAAAAGAAGCAGCCTTTCTGTTTGGCTTTGAAGCGGAAGCAAAAACAGGCGGGATAGAAGTCAGCCGGATACATATCGCATACCAGAAAAAGGTTGGTAAAACCTTGCCGTTGTCAACGATTTATCGCATGCTGCATAAATATGGATGGCGAAGATTCGCTTATCGTCCCGGATTATGGTATCCGCCGCAAGACAATAATTCAGAATAAGGAGGTTGCGACAAAGTCAGGCGTTGACTTTTTCCTTATACATGTTATCGCCTGCAAGAAATGGCTGGCAGAAATTTTAACCGCATCGGCAGGGGTATTATTGGCGATGGCTTCTTTGATGGCAAGTAGACCGGCTTCGTTGGTTAAATGGGCGATTCCCGCGCCGGAAAATCCAGCGGTTAGGGCAGCCAGATTGTCTGCTGAAACATTTTCGGCGACAGGCATGTGGGACAGGAGCTTGTTGAACAACGCCGCCCGTCCGGTTTTATCCGGCGGCCCCATAAAGATTTGGCGGTCGATGCGTCCCGGTCGTAAGATGGCTTGGTCTATGTAATCGGGACAATTTGTGGTGGCGATAACCAGGATACGTCCCCGGTCGGACAATCCGTCCATCAAAACCAGCAATTGGGATACAACTTCCCGCAGGTAGGGAGTGTCCGGTTGATTACGTGACCCGGCGATAGCGTCCACCTCGTCCATAATAATGACCGAGGGAGAAAGTTGAGCGGCTTTCTCGAATACCTCCCGCAGCATCCGTTCGGATTCACCCAGCCATTTGGAAAGTATTTCCGGCCCGCAGATGGTTTCGATGTGCGCCTCTGATTCCCCGGCCACCGCTCTGGCCAACATGGTTTTGCCGTTTCCCGGCGGGCCGTATAGTAAAATCCCCCGGCATGGCTTTACACCCACCTGCTGAAATAACTCCGGGTGTAGCAACGGCAACTCGGCATAATCCCGCACCAGTTCCAGGGCTTCGTCCTGGCCGCAGATGTCGGTGTAACGGGTGGCGGAAATATTGCGGGAGGTAACGGCCGATACAGGCGGGACGGTAAATCCGAATCCCTGGCTATTAATGTATGTTGTATGGGGAACAGAAGTAATATCATTTCCTGTTCGCTCCTGCCGGGGTTCCAGGGTGATACCAAAGGGTAAGCGGCGGATGTTTTTGGGAAATACCCAGGCTGGTTTATTGTTCTCAATAAAATACCCCAGTGTCCAGCGGTTGCTTTGGGCAGGGTCAAGTTTTTCCGGCAGAGCTTGGATGCGCTCTATCACCTGCTTACGGTCAAAGAACGGGCAGATTACCAATGATTCATTGAAGCGGCTATCCAGTTGATTTAGCAAATAATCTTTATCTAGGCTAACAACTTTTCCGTCAAATTTCCCTGCTGCATACCAGGCCGGTTCTTCCTGGGCGATGACGGGAAAGCCAGGCGCCGGTTTGAAACGCAGTTGTTTGCAGCGTAATGGCAGCGTTGTCCGGCAGCCGTCCCCGTTCCTTTTTTGCATCCGCCAACAGGCGGCAATATCATTAATAATGTTTATGACATCCTGGAAATCATGATAACCGAGCGGGTCGTTATTAACCAGAAACTCCGCCCTCTTCCAGCGTCCAATCAGGTTGTACAGGTTCTCAATGCGGCGGATATTTTCCACTAATGTGCTTTGCTTAAAAGTCAGTGTATAATGTCGGGGCTGACCTTTGTCATCATTTTCTATCGTAAGTTTGCCAGCTTGTTGTAAGGCTTTTATTCTACGTACCGCTACCGGAAAATTAACCGAGGGGGTGCGGGCAAAGGAGATTTCCATATCCAGCCGGAAGGTCTGACCGCTACCGCAAGAAGCGGGCAATGATAACGGCGACAGGTGTTGCTCTGTTTCCGACACGCCCTGTCGGTTCCAGCCGCGGGTGATTTTCTCCGCCAGCCAGACTTCAGTCAGGGCGTTAATCTTTTCCATGCTGGATGCTACTCTGACTTCCGTTTTGAGCGGTTCCGTTCTGCCCGGGGTGAAATCGGTGTAGAAAACCACATAAGGGGTATAAAGCGGATCAAGATTTTCCTTGTTAGTCTTCCAGGCTACCAGCTTGCGCACACACAACCCGGCGGCGCTGTCTTTGGAAAATACCTCCCTCCGTAACAGGGTGGACTGGGGAAGCTGGACATTTTGAATCGTATCTGCATCCGCTATGGGGATCAAGTCGGTAATCTGGCGCAACCCGGCAGTATCTGGGCTTACGGTTTTATCTTCACGGATGCGCCGGAATACGGCGTTAACCAAACTGACCGCAGGTTGTGGCATGATAGGTTGCCAAGTATCCTGAACGTACTGCAAAGCCATGCGCCGCACCGCTTCGCCATTAGAATGGACAGCCAGCAAGTCATTACACTTGACCTCAATCACCACTTCCGGTCGCAAAAACTGAAACAATGCCCCGGAGCGGGCCG
>JACRJN010000053.1 GCA_016235675.1 Candidatus Schekmanbacteria bacterium | reverse complement strand
TGTAGAGGGGGGCAATGTCCGGCAGATGCAGTGGTTTATCAGCGAGGCGGGGTGGGATGAGGCGCGGATGCTGCCCAAATATCACCGGCTGGTGGCGGATGATATGGGGGATGAGCGGGGAGTGCTGATATTTGATGAAGCTGGGTTTCCCAAGAAGGGTAAAGATTCGGCAGGGGTAATCCGGCAGTATTGCGGGAACTTGGGTAAAGTGGATAATTGTCAGGTGGGGGTATTCTGCGCTTATGCCTCCCCTCATGGATATGCCTTGCTGGACAAACGCTTGTTTTTGCCTTCGATCTGGTTTACCCTGGAATATGAGCAACGTCGCAAAAAATGTGGGATACCGAAGGGAACGGAATTTAAGAGCAAGCCCCAACTGGCGGCGGAGATGTTCTCTGCCATAGCCAGGCAGGGGGATGATCCCCTTCAAGGGGTGATTCCCTTTAAATATGTGACCGCCGATACCGTCTATGGCAACAGCCCCGATTTTATCGAGGCAGTAGAGTCGGTGGCCGGAGCGGTTTATTTCCTGGCAGTGCCGTGTAATACCTTGTGTGTCCTCAAACAGCCGCTGGTAGTGGAAAAGGAATACCGGTATCGGGGGAAAAAACAGGTAAAGATTCAGGTGGCCAAATGGGACACGGAACCGGTCAGGATAGACAAGCTGGCCCGGAATATCAGCCCCTACTATTGGTATCGGCGGACGATTTCGGAAGTCACCAAGGGGCCGATAACCTGCGAGTTCGCTAAACGGGAGGTAATCCTGTGCCGGGACGGCTTGCCGGATAAGACGGTATGGCTTATCGTAAAGCGCACCCTGGACAAGGAACCTGAATACTCATATTACATAAGCAATGCCCCCCACAGCACCCGACTGAAAACCTCTGTCTGGCTGAGCGGCGTGCGTTGGGCTATCGAGCAATGCTTCGAGGAAACCAAAACCGAATTGGGCTTGGATCATTATGAGGTAAGAAAATTTTCCGGCTGGAATCATCATGTGCTATGTTGCATATTAGCCCACTTTTTTCTTTGGCATCTGAGAATAAGATTGGGGAAAAAAAGCCCCTGCCATTACGCTGTCGCAGCTTAAAATTTTGCTGGCGATTGTTTTACCGTTAAAGACCTTTGATATCGAGGCAGCACTGGAACTGGTAAGCCTGATTCAAAAAAGAAATCACTCGGCCTACCTCTCTCATAGAAAACGAAATGTCGGCCTGTCTGGGAAATATATCACGTTGTAGGGTTAAGTAGTGAACAATTCCGGCCATTCAGTAAAAGTAGGGCGGCTCAAGCGTAGCGGAGCCGTCTATCTGAATTGGGGGTAGGCGGTTCCACGTGAACCTCCCTGGTATAATCCTCCATATAGACACCGCAGAAGAATCTTGGTATAGTTGTAATAATCTTTAAGATTTGTTTGTAAAAAATGAAAAAACTTCAGCTTTATTTCGACACCTCCGTTTTTAATTTTGCTTTTGCCGATGATGCGCCTGATGAAAAGGGAATTACGTTAATCCTGCTGGAACAGTTGCGGCAAGACAGGTACAGTATATTTATATCCGATGTGGTTATCAGGGAAGTATCCAATGCCCCAAAGCAGAAAGCCTATCAACTTACTGAATTGATAAACGAATTAAGTCCGGCCATTCTCGATATTACAGATGACTGTATCGAATTGGCCCAGAGATATATTCAGGAGGGGATCATTCCGGTTAAGCATAAAGATGACGCCCTGCATATTGCCATAGCATCTGTTCACAATATGGACGGCATAATTAGCTGGAATTTCAAGCATATTGTAAAACTCAAAACCAGAAGAGAGGTTAAGGCTATTAACCTACTTTTGGGCTACAAAGAAGTGGATATTATCTCACCCCAGGAGGTGATTTATAATGATTGATGAGCCGAAACCCATGAAGGAAATTCATGAGATTCAGGAAAAGATATACGAGGAAACCAAGGGCATGACTACCCAGGAATTGCTGGATTATTTCCATCGGGGTACTGAGGAAGCCGCCCAGAAATTGGGCCTTAAGGTTCGGAGATTACCCAAACATAAACGGGCAGCTTGAAATAGCGTAAAGGACAGACCTCTAGTGTGTCAGATGTAACGCCAGTTGCTGGCTTAAGTAGCTATGTCTGGTTGGGATAACCGCTGAAAGCATATAAGCTTAGAAGAGAAGCCCCAAGATTGGATATCCCGTGGCTTTAAGCCACCTGAAGGCTCCTGGAAGACTACCAGGTTGATAGTACCGATATTATTCAATTAATTAAAGTTTCTGGTGGCATAAGCTTCGGGGTCACACCGGTTCCCATTCCGAACACCGAAGTTAAGCCCGGAAGCGTAGATGGTACTGCATGGGTAACTGTGTGGGAGAGTAGGACGCCGCCAGGATTAATCCAAAGGGGATAGTGAAATCTATCCCCTTTTTTTATGACAAATCTGGTTTTTGGGTTTGTAGTATTCTAAAAGTATTCTAAAAATTAACTTGACAAT